>JAILFF010000177.1 GCA_024697705.1 Ruminococcus sp. | reverse complement strand
TATATTACCCCCTTTGTCATCTTAGCGGAAAATCCGCTAAGTCCCTCTATTATATTTTAGCGGATTTTCCGCTAAAAGTCAATACCCCGCCCCAAATTTGTATATGATAAATGTGTATGATTATTTCGCACGAGATTTGTTAAACATATACAAAAGGGTGATATTATATGTACGAAAGAATTAGAGCTTTAAGAGAGGACGCAGACCTCACACAAACGCAGATAGCAAAAGTCCTGCATTGCAGTCAGCGCGTTTACAGCAACTACGAACGCGGCGAACTGGATATTCCCACCGAAATTCTTATCGGGCTTGCCGAATACTACCGCACCAATGTTGATTATCTGCTTGGGCTTACGCCGAATAAGCTCTATTATAAAGAAATTTGACCCCGCTAAGGGGATTTTTTTATTTTTATACCACGTTTCATTGTTGGAATTCATACCACAAATTGTGGTATGATATAATTATAAAAAACAATGGGGTGGACTTGTGGTATTCAGGCGATTAAGAGATTTGCGCGAGGACAATGACCTCAAACAAAAGGATATAGCAAAGATGATAAACTGCTCCCAGCAAGCTTACAGCAATTATGAACTGGGAGTGCATGAGATACCGCTTGACCTGCTTATCGCCCTCGCCGAACTGTACAAAACCAACACCGACTACCTGCTCGGACTTACCAATAACAAGACTTATTACAAAGAACTATAAAAGCGCCCGCCGACGGCGCTTTTTTCTATTCTAAAATAATTCTTAAATTTCGCCGAATTACTTGCATTTTTTGCCGAAACGTGATATGATATAATAGATAAAATATTTTTTGACGGTTGAACTTTTAACCAATGGGATGAGAGGAAAAGACATGAGTATCAAAATCGGTTTTGACAACGACAAATACCTCAGTATGCAGTCCGAACATATCAGACAGCGTATCGCGCAGTTCGGCGACAAGCTTTATCTTGAATTCGGCGGCAAGCTGTACGACGATTTCCACGCTTCGAGGGTGCTCCCCGGCTTCAAGCCCGACAGTAAGCTGCAAATGCTCTGTCAGCTTAAAGACGAAGCGGAGATCGTGATAGTCATTAATTCTGACGATATCGAGAAAAACAAGGTGAGGGGAGACCTCGGCATCACCTACGACGTCGATGTAATCAGGCTCTTCCACGTATTTACGAAGATAGGGCTTTACGTCAGCAGCGTGGTCCTCACGAGATACGACAATCAGCCTACTGCCGACGCATTTCAGAAGCGCCTTGAAGCTCTCGGCGTAAGGGTGTACCACCATTACAGCATAAAGGGCTATCCCTCGAATTTCAAATACATAATAAGCGACGAGGGCTACGGCAGGAACGATTATATCGAGACTACCCGCAGGCTTGTCGTTGTTACCGCCCCGGGTCCCGGCAGCGGTAAAATGGCGACCTGTCTTTCGCAGCTTTACCATGAGCACAAGAGGGGCATTGACGCGGGCTACGCCAAGTTCGAGACCTTCCCGATATGGAACCTGCCGCTGCGTCACCCCGTAAATATCGCTTACGAGGCTGCGACCTCCGATCTTAACGATGTGAACATGATCGACCCGTTCCACCTCGAAGCCTACGGCAAGACCACGGTAAACTACAACCGCGACGTGGAGATATTCCCCGTGCTGAACGCGATGTTCGAGAATATCCTGGGCGAATCGCCCTACAAGTCGCCTACGGATATGGGCGTGAACATGGCGGGCAACTGCATCATCGACGACGAAGCCGTGCGCGAGGCGGCAAAGCAGGAGATTATCCGCCGCTACTACACGGGTATGTGCGAGAACCGCAAGGGGCTTATCTCCGAGAGCGAGGTAATGAAGCTCGAACTGCTCATGAAGCAGGCGAACGTCACCGTCGATGACCGAAAGGTAGTCGCCGCCGCGCTCGACAAGGAAAAAGCCACGGGCGCTCCCGCGGCAGCTATGGAGCTGCCCGACGGCACCGTTATCACGGGGCGCACCTCCGATCTGCTGGGCGCGGTATCGGCGCTGCTGCTGAACGCACTGAAACATTTTGCGAATATCGACGACGAGGTTCTGCTCATGTCGCCGCACGTTATCGAGCCTATCATGGCGCTTAAGGTAAATCATCTCGGCAACAGCAACCCGAGAATGCACACCGACGAAACTCTGATAGCGCTTTCGATATGCGCCAACACCGACGAGAACGCGAAGAAGGCAATGGAGCAGATAGCGAAGCTCCGCGGCTGCGAGGTACACTCCACGGTCATCCTTTCGGCTGTTGACGAGCGCATATTCAAGAGGTTAGGCGTACATCTCACCTGTGAGCCGAAATATGAGGCGTAAGCAGCAATAACATAAATAATATGAGAGATGCTTTCGGGCATCTCTTTTTTATATGTATTTATATATAACGGACAATTCATGCAGTATTTGAAAATCTGTTTTCCGATATAATTACAGATCATCGCCGAAGGCGATGACCTAACTATTCACTATTCACTGTTAATTGTTCACTGAAAAAAAGCCCCCGACAGTCAGAGTTTCTGTCGGGGGCAATATAAGGAGGTGATTAATAACCACTCGTGAAGTTCTTTATCTTATTTCAAGACGGCGCGTCTGCGGAACGTCGGGCTGCTTCTTCGGCAGCTCCATATACAGAATGCCGTTTTTGTACTCCGCACTGATCTTGTCGGTGTCAACACCCGTCAGGTCGAAGCTCCTCTTCAGCGAGCAACAGCTGCGCTCGCGTCTGATATATCTCGGGGGCTTAGCTTCCTCTTTGTTTTCCTTGTCAGCGCCCTCTTTCGTCTCGGTGCAATGCTCCGCCGAAAGAGTCAGCATATCGCCAAGAACGTCGAGCTTGATCTCGTTTTTCTCGAAGCCCGGAAGCTCCGCCTCCAGAATATATTTATCGCCCTCGTCACGAACGTCGGTCTTGAAGCTGCCGAACGTCGGCAGTGCGGGTCTGCGTCCGAAAAAGTCATCAAACGGGTCAAAGAAATCAGGGTTTCTTCTTTCAAAAGGTGCAATGCCAAACATAAGCTTATCCTCCTTCATACAGCCCATAGGCTGCCGGCAAATTCTTAGCCGTGTAAATCTTTTCAAACTTTCCTGTTAAATTTTTGTCCGATATGATAGATCACAGTCGGCACATTGGTATCAGTCCTTTCAAGGTTTTCTTTTTCATCTTTCCTTTTGAGTTTCTCTTTTTCTTAACTGTATATATGATACCCCTCTTGTATGTTCATATCGCGAATGTATTGTGAAAATAAGATGAAATTTAGCAGTCTAAGCAGTAGAGTGCTAAAAGTGCTAATCACTATCTTTGCTTTCGTCAAAAATTGGCGTAAATTTTTTTAAAAAAAGTAATGACAAACGGCTCGCAATGTGGTATAATAGAAGAACAGTCCGAAAAAATTACCCGATCGGAGGGAGGGGGCAGACGCTTGAAAAGAGAGCGCACTTACAGGGAAGATAACGGCTACGACGACGATCAGTATTACGACGACCGCTATGATGAAAATGATAATTTTGACAATAATAAATATGATGCCGATGATGACTATAACGACGATCATTATGATGAACACGACGAACCGCCCGAAAAACAGCACACCGATGAAAAGCCGCAGAGCTCTCCGCCCGTAACGGAGCAGCCTGCTCCCGAGACCAAGCAGCAGCCGCTGATCTACGCGGGAACGTTCGTCGGAGAGTACGACGAGAATTATCAGGCTGCCGTATTGGAGCAGATACGCCTTGCGAAAGCCCGCCGCGCCCGCGCCGACAAACGCGCCCGCGACAAGCTCCACGCCGAGATATTCATGATAACCACCGCGGTGATCGTGCTGTTGATCCTCTGCTCGGTGATAATCCACATCGGCAAGCGCCGCCGCGAGGAAGAAACATTCGTAATTCAGCAGCCCGACACCTCGTCGGTGCAGGAGGAGCTTCACGATCTCCCCGAGCCTATCGAGAAAAAGACCGCTCCGCCGCCCGTAGTCGGCACTACCCCCTACGCGGGCGAAGCGGCAGGTCATACGCTCATACAGAAGGACGGCGTTACCTACGTTGACGGGATACTGCTTGTAAACAAGACCTTCCCGCTGCCGAGGAATTACGCGCCGGGCATCTCGCAGGAGGCTGAACAGGCGTTCTACGCGATGGCGGGCGACGCCTGGACAAACTACGGCGTGGGGCTGTGGCAGAATTCGGGCTACCGCACCTACGACGAGCAGGAAGCGAAATACAGCGAGTACGCCGCCGAACGCGGTCTCGAAGAAGCCGACAAGGTATCGGCAAGACCGGGACATTCCGAGCATCAGACGGGGCTTTGCTACGACGTAAACTCGACGGACTTCTCGTTCGCCGATACGTTCGAGGCACAGTGGCTCGAAGAGCATTGCGCTGAGTACGGCTTCATCGTGCGCTACCCGAAGGGCAAGGAGAAGGTCACGGGCTACGATTACGAGCCGTGGCATCTGCGGTACGTCGGCGTGGAGGTCGCGAAGGATATACAGTCCAAGGGGCTGTGCCTGGAGGAATACCTGAATGTTACGTCGAAGTACGAGAATTCCCCCGACAACGAGGATTTCCTGAAAGCTCACGAGAAGTACAAGGACATAAAGCACGACGAAAGCGGCGCCGCCGAAGAGCAGACGGACTACGGCTACGACAACGGCTATTATGATTACGGGTACGGATATTGAATAGTTAAAATGAAAACCGGGCTGCGGGGTTTGTGCAGTCCGGTTTATTCATGTCTTTCCAAAAGAACCTTTGCTCGTTCAAGTAGCCTGCCCTGCTCTTTCGGCGAAAGCTGTTTGAACGATTTTATAAGAAGTGTTTCATCATCGGTCAGCGCGGACAGTGTAAGTCCGCGTTTTTCGTTTGTCAGCCCCGCGATATAATCAAGCGAAACATTGTAGAGCTTTGCGATATTTATAGCGATATTCATAGGCAGCTCGCTTTCGCCGCACTCGTAGCGGCGGTACTGGGTGAGCTGCAAAAACAGCTTTTCCGCGACCTGCTTTTGTGTCATGTCAGCGTCCTCGCGCAGGTCGCGTATCCTTGCATAAGTGTTCATAAAATCACGCCCCACAATTTTGTTATTTTTATTATAATAAAAAACACAAATTTGTGTTGACAAGATTGCTTTATTGTGCTATAATGAGATTATTATAGCACATATTTGTGTTATTGGTCATTATTTTGAAGCTGATTTATAAAAAGTCGGGTCGTCGGTGCGTTCGAGAAGATAATCTATCGAAACGCCGAAATAGTCGGCAAAAAGAATAAGCGTTTTGTAATCAGCTTCGCGTTCTCCTGTCTCGTAACGGCTTATTGTATTCTGTGTCATGTTAAGCTCCATTGCGAGCCGCAGCTGCGTCATGCCTTTTTTCTTTCTCAATTCTTTTAATCTCATACGCTCAAACCCCTTGACATTATTATAATCTTATGTTATAATAAAAATATCCCGAAATGGGATATTAGTAAAGAAGTATCAAGCTATGATAACCAATCAGTACATTTCCTGTTCAAGCGTTCGGAAAACTTTCGTGTCAAAAAAATCCGAAATAGTAATATCAAGACCGTCGCACAGCTTTTTTATCGTCACGATACCGATATTCTTTGACTTCATATTAACAATGTCGCTGACCGTTGACTGCGTTACTCCCGAAAGGGTCGCAAGTTTGTTGATGGTTATGCCCTTTTCGGCACAAAGCTCTATAAATCGTTCGGCGGTCGCCTGTGTAATGTTCATGATAGATACGTCCTTTCAGTTATTTTGACATATTTATCATAACATTTTTTGTGCA
>JAILFF010000173.1 GCA_024697705.1 Ruminococcus sp. | reverse complement strand
GTAATATATAATTAATTTACAAAAATTAATTCCTCAATATGGCAGCCGACAGCCGTCAGCCGTTAAGGATACAACGCACAAAGATTGCGTGCAAGCAGATTGTGCGCAAAGCCGTCAGGCGGTCTTTGTGCGGTGTATCCTTAAGTCAGTTTTGCGCTTTCTATCATGGCGCTGTGAAAAAAATACTCAACCGTCAGACCGCTTTTGTATTCGGTGACGTTACTGTATCCGTTTGAAGTTATCATGTCAAATATATTGCTGTGCAGACTGTCCGTGCGCTCTTTGCCCTTTGAAAGCTCATCGTAAAGGCTTTGAGTTATCGGCATCTGCGCGTTCTCGTCGCCGTCATAAAAGCCAAGATAGTAATTCCCGTCCGAGGTCGAAAGCACATAATCGTCAAGCATCGCCTTCGTTGTGCTGTTCAGGTCGCGGCCGATATTTATCACGCTGTACGCGAATATCGTCACCGTGACGAAAACGACAATCACACTGCCGATAAAGGCTATCATCTTGGCGCCGGAATTCTGCTTGCCCACACAGAACATATAAAACAGGAACACCTCAATTGCGAGTATAACGGCAGTGACGATAAGACAGCAGAGATTGACCTTGAAGAAACGCTGTATCTCGGGTCTGCCGCCCAGAAAATCGGCGTCTGCAAGGATCTTTTCACGAAACGCTATCATTCCCACGCTCGGCAGCACAAGCACATACATAACGATCTTCCAGAACTCGGCGCCGAAACACGACGACATCAGCCCTCCGAAACTGTTTCTTCCGTTCATATCAGAGCTTTATCTCCTTATGACCTGTTCCGGTATGTCTGGGCTGTGTCTGTTCGAGCTTATTCAAAGCCTCGGTCGCGTCGGTGATCTCCTTATCGGCAGCCTCCTTCTGCGTCTTTGCCTTATCAAGCTCCGACTTTGCCTTGTTGAGAGCTTCCTGCAAGGTAGCAACAGTCTTTTCGTGACCTGCTACGTCGGCAGCCTGCGCTTTATTGTAGAAGTCGTTGAAACGGCTCTCGTATGCAGACAGGGAGTATGCGTCGCCGGGAGTCGAATAGGGACCGAATACCTGACAATAAGCTATGCCGAGTATCGCCTTGTCCGAATTGTTGATCGCAAATCCGCTGACGCCGCAGTCGGCATCGACGATATTGAGATAGTGACCGCCTTCGGTCTCCTTTTCGGCGTCATACCAACTGCTGAACGGATCGCCGCTGCCCCACTTAAGGTTCTCGTAGATGCCCTCGAACTGCCTTGCGTGATCCTGATAGCTTGCGGAAACATTGACATCGGCTATCGCGTATGCCATCACGCGGTCGGATACCTTGAGCTCCGGCAGTCCCTCAGCAGCGCGGATAGAGTTGCATTTGCGGATATACTGGAACGAATTCTTCATGTTTTCAAGAGACGAAGCGTCGCCCTTGCCGCCCATAACGATCATGGAAGCATACTGCGCGTTGTTGAGTATGCTTATGGCGTCGGCTGCCTGAACATAGGTAAAGAAGCCCATAGCGTCGGCGCTGTACGGGAATGCCTCCTTGATGGCGTTCAGCGTTTCCTGCTCGGCTGTAAGCTTTTCTTCAGCGAGTTTGATCCCCGCTTCAAGCTCGGTTATCAGCTTTTCGGCTGCGGCAGACGCAGTCTTGGCACTTTCGATACGAGCCTGATATTCGTCATACTTCTTCTGTGCTGCGTTATCGGTCGTGGTGGTCGTCGCAGAGGTTGTCGCTTTGGTGGTAGTCGTGGTCTGTCTTGTAGTCGTAGTGGTGGTAGTGGTGGTAGGACGGCTCGTAGTGGTCGTCTGTATCGTAGAGATCGTCGCGGGAGCCATGGTTATAGCAGGCTCTTCGGTCTTCTTTGTCTTCTTGGTCTTGACCGTACCCAGATTCGCGTCGTCTATGATCTGGATATCGGGCTGAGTGGTCGCGATAAAATCGTCCTCGTCTTCTACCTGCGGGAAGAAGTTGGTGGAAAGTGTGTCGCTGGTGGTAGTGGTGGTGAACAGAGGATTGTTCTCGCTGTCGTTCTGATTGGTATCACTTCTTTTTTTGACATCTACCTGTCCGCAGCCGCAAAGCAGCACTGCTGCCACAGCCGCGATAATGATCTTTTTCATTTTGACTATCTCTCCTTTTTCTTTCCTTGTCATTCGGTTATGGTCTCTTCGATCTTTGCGCCGTCGTCGCCCGTGGTAACAATGGATACGGATACTGTTTTGCCGTCCTTTATTACTATGGTGTAATCGTCGTTTTCGGCGTATTTGTCAAGCTCTTCCGCTATTACCGAGCCGTCGCCCTTTTTATAGTTGCCGTCGGGAACGGGATCGCCCGTGATGTCGTGCAGAGTAAGTATGCCCTCCGCAGAGGTCTTCAAAAATTCCGCCTGAGTATTGGCAGCGTTCTGATAAGCCTCGCTCAAAGCCTCGCTCCAGGCAGCGTCACCGCCCTTGTTTTCCACGGTCGTAGTCACTGCGCTTGTTTCGGCGGAGGTCTCGGTCACGGTGGTCTCTGTCGGCTGAGTATCGGTGCTTGCCGCCGTTTCGGGAGCTGCCGTTGTCTCGGCGGGCTTCTGTGTTTCGGCGGCTTCGGTTTCCTTCTTATCCTTCTCGGCTTCCTTATCGTCCTTGCCGTCCTTAGCTTTCTTGCCTTCGCCGCCCTCTGCGGTCTTGGGTTTTTCGAGACCGGTGACCGCTTCGGTTATATCGGCGATCTTACCTTCTCCCGCTGCCGTCTGAGATACGTCGGCTGAATTGCCGCCGCCCGTCTCTTCCTTTCCGCAGGAGACCAGCCCGAGACCCGCGCAGAGCACGGCTGCCGTAAGGGCACATATCAGTCTTTTACTTTTCATTTTTTTCTTTTCCTCTTTCCTTAACTTTTATCACAACTGTTACATTGTGAAAAACCTCTGCCGGCAGGTGAAGCTCTCGCCGGGAGCAAGCTCGCGGTAGCCGCTCACATCATGCGGCAGGTTTAAATTAGCGCTGTTTATCATAGCGGTCATGGGCTCGGGGCAGAAGTAGCCGTTAAAGCCCTTGTCGTTCCACATATTCCAGAACCTGAACTCGGGCGAGACCTCGTTGCCGATCTTTCTGCCCGTCGCCTCGTCGGTTATCACTGCGCCGTAGAAAGGCTTGCCGTCAAGCACGCCCTCGCAGGCGGTATACATATCGTTTGAAATATCGTGGAGCACGGGCGGCATGGTGCCGTCCTTATATTTGCGGTCTCTCTCATCGAGAGGGAGAAGTCTTTCGGTGGGCAGACATCTGTCGTCAAGCTCGCACTTTTCGCCTATCGGCACCATCAGCCGCAGACTTTCCTGCGAACCTCCGTCAACTATCGGTGCGTTTATGCAGGTGTGCGTGCAGATCGAAACAGGCAATGCCTTTTTGCTGCGGTTCGTGAGCTTGACAGTCTGCTTCAAGCCCTCCGCGTCGGAAAGCTCGAAGGTGTAGCTTATCGTGAAATCGAGCGGGAAATACTTGTACATCTCGTCGTTCTTGTTAAAGGTGTACGAGGTAACGAGCGTGGTCTTGTTCGCGTCGGCGGAGCATATCTCCACCTTGTGCTGACGCTTGTGTACCCAGCCGTGGATATAATTGTCAAAAAGCGGCTCGTTTATCGGCAGACGGTATTCCGCGTCGGAGGTCTTTATTATACCCCTGTCGAAGCGGTTCGGCAGATAGAGCATCGGAAGCCCCCATATCTCGCGGGCGCAGTCGATCTCGTCGGCGGTAACGTCCTCCTTGTAACGGAAAACCTCCATGCCGAGCTTGTTGTCGTGAAGCCGCCATACCGAGGAGCCGTAAAGCGGAGAAACGACCGCGGTATACCTTCCCGCGGTGAGCCTTACGCAGCTTACGCCCTTTAACTGATAATCCTTTTCAATCTCTGTCATTGATATCACCCAAAATAAATTCTTTTCTCTTTCCGATACCCAAAGGTATCTGCGCCCGAACAGCTCGGCGCACATCATACACGTATTAATTATAACATAACGGTAACAAAATATCAAGTCTTTTTTGCGTTACTTTATTAAAAAAAACAACTAAATTTACCCCTTAATATTTGGATTATATTTATACAAAAGTTACCCGCCGCATCGTAAGCACGCGGCAAACGGCTGTCTTTCAGTCCGAATAAACCGCCTATTTTATAAAAAACCGCGAAAAGGAGCTTTTAAATTTGTAGAATTTGCAAGTTGTTTTTTGCGCGATTTTAGAGTATAATAAATAATACTGTACACACCACGACAAACAGAACGGACGCCGGAGGGAGGATACTTCAATTGGCTGAAAACGAACAGATAAATCCGGGCGACCGAAAGCCGGATATTACCTTCGGCGGCTTTCCCGATACGGCACCGAGCGCAAACGACCCTGCCGGACAGCGTTCTCAGGCTCCGCAGAGCCGTTACGTGCGGCAGGCGAACTCTCCGAACGACGTCTATCGCGGACAGGGCTTCGATCGTCCTTCGCAGGGTGAAGCTTCACGACCGACAAACGCTCCGAACGGCGGCTGCTACCGCGGTCAGGGCGGCGATAACGTTGCAGGCGCAAGGCAGTCAAACCGCGGCAAGGCGATGCGCCGTCCCGAAAGCGAGCCGGCAAACGACATCGGGAGCCATTTCGGGCAAAACGGACAGCAGGTCGGAAAGCAGCGCAAAAAATCTCCTGCGCCCGAACCGAAACGCTCTCGTGCGACAAAGGAAGAAGCTCGCAAGGCAGACAGCTTCGCTTCCGTCTCCGCAGGCGGCGCGGCGGCAGCTGCTTCGGCACCAACAGCTATGAAGAAAAAGAAATTTACCAAAAAGCAGGCTTTCCAGATAACGGGGCTGATACTCATGCTGATACTTATTCTGGGGCTTGCGGTGTTTTTAGTGTTCGATCACTACTACAATCTTTTCAAACACTCGGCGGACGACGTTTCAAACTCCTCGCCGATGACCTATTCCGACGTTGATTTCTCGCGGGCAGACACCTTCGAGAAAGCAAAGGAAGACGAAAAGCTCAAGGAGCTTACCGCGAAGGCAGATAAGATAACGAGCGATGAGGTAATGAATATCCTGCTTATCGGCGAAGACCTCCGTGATACCACCGAAGAGCGTTCGGTCGGCAACACCGACGTTATGATGCTCATTTCGGTCAACAAGAAGGACAACACGATAACGCTTACCTCACTGATGCGCGACTGCTATGTCGGCTTCGAGGACGATAACGGAATCTGGTACTCCGACCGAATAAATTCCGCCTACTGGTACGGCGGCATGAGGCTGACGAAAAACGTCATCGAGGATTATATGAAGGTCCACATCGACCGCTATGTGCTTGTCAATTTCAAGGTGTTCATTGACATCGTTGACGCGCTGGGCGGCATTGATATGTACGTTTCCGACCTGGAAGCGAACGGCGACCCCGACGCTCCCCGCAGCGACAAGGAGCACCGCGGTATGCAGAACCCCCTCGACGAGCAGAACAAGTATCTCGGCAACAAGGTCAAGACCGACTACATCAAAAAAGGCGGCAATCTGCATTTGAACGGCAATCAGGCGCTTGCCTACGCGAGACTGCGCTATGTAGGCGACGCGGATTTCGACCGCACCAAGCGTCAGCGCAAGGTCATCAACGAGATGATAAAGGAGTCGCGGCGTATGTCGCTGGTGCAGATGGATCAGCTGGCGAACAAGGTATTCCCGCAGGTAACGACCGACGTTACGATGGGCGAGCTGGCGGGGCTTCTGCTTGAAATGCTCAACTACCGCAACTACAAGGTTCAGGAAATGCGCGTCCCCGCCGACGGCACGTTCACGAACGAATTTATCGACGGCAAGGCGGTTCTTTCGGTAGATTTCGAGCAGAACGTACAGCTTTTCCGCGAGAAGGCATACGGCACGGTAGAGTTCAAGGAAAAGGAAAAATCCGAGCACGGAAAAGCTTTGGAATAACATTTATGACTGCGCATCTGTATGGTGCGCAGTTTTTTTGCCCTAACTTTTGGTTTTGCCGGCACTTGACAGTTTATTATCGGTGTGATATAATTTTATTGTAGGACGTTTTTTACGGCGGGGCGGTGATTCTTACGGGCTTTTTTGACACACTTTTCGGAAGAAAAAAGCAGAGAGACCCCTTTGTTATCGAAAAGGGCTTGCTCGTTAAATACCATGAGAACGACTGCGCCGAAGTGCGCGTTCCCGACGGAGTTACCGAAATAGGCGGCTGCGCTTTCGAGGGCTGCCGCAGGATAACCTCCGTGATCCTCCCGCACGGGCTGAAAAAGATCGGCTTGCGGGCATTTCTCGGCTGCTATGCTCTCACCGATATCACTATCCCCGAAGGCGTGACCGAGATCGGCGACTACGCCTTTTGCAGCTGCGAGGGATTGCAGCAGGCAGTCCTTCCGCAGAGCCTTGAAATGCTCGGCAGCTCGGCGTTTCGCAGCTGTACGGCGCTTTCGTCTGCCGAACTGCCCGAAGGGTTAGAGCGTATCGGCGAATATACGTTTTTTATGTGCAAGGCGCTGACTTCGCTCACTCTTCCAAACAGCGTAAAAAGGTTCGGAAAACAGGCGTTTTTCGGCTGCTCGTTTTCGGAAATAACTGTCCCTTCGGGCGTGAAGGTCATTCCCACCGAGTGCTTCGCGAACTGCGTTATGCTGACAAACGTCAGCCTGCCCGAAACCCTCGAAAAGATAGGCGAACACTCGTTTTTTCAGTGCTACCGCCTTAAAGAGATAAAAATTCCCGCGGGCGTGGTGAAGATAGGCACACAGGCGTTCGGCTACTGCGACCGTGCGGAGACGCTCCGCCTTCCCGAAAGCGCCGCCGAGATAGCAGATGACGCTTTCAGCGGCTGCACTGCGCTTTCGCATTTTTATTTGGGCGAAGGCGGCGTTTATGTCCACTGCGACGTAAGATCGACCCGCAGCGAAGTTCAGACTTGGCAGATAATCGAAATGCTGAAGATCGTCCGCAGCGGCAGTCTCGCTCCGTGGACGAACGTCGAAACTGCCGACGGCTTTCGGACTGAGGTCAAGCGCTGCGGTATCTCGACCGAAAAAATGTCGCAGATAGCGCTGGGGCTTTACCGAAAAAACGGCGACCCGGCCTCGCTTAACTACATTTTGGAGACTATCGGGCTGCTTTCCGTGATACTGATTTTGCAAAAACGCTATGACGACATGGAAACGCTGCTTTCGGCAGATCCGCCGCCCGAGTATATCGAGGGAATGACGGAACTTGCCATAAAGAATGGCGCTCATGAAATGTATGTTATGCTTCAAAAATACAAGGAACAAAACGGCGGCTACGACCTGCCCGCCGACAGGTTCGAGCTGTGATACGGGGACGGTGAACGCTCATGACAGTGCTGAAAGTATTCCTGATAATTATCGGCGCTGCTGTCGTAATGATGATGCTGTCAGTGCTGTATTCTTATTTTTCCGTATACTGCAAGCTGCACGGCATCAGCCATGACCACCGACCGAAGATACGTCGGAAATATATCAGGATCGCGGCAAAGTTTTCCAAAAGCATAGTTACCGAAAACGGCACTTTTTACCTGACGAACAACGGCACGCGCATTTTCTGCTTTAAGACAAACACAGAACGCGTCGAGATCGAGATCCCAGCAGGGCTTGAAATCATCGGCGATATGGCGTTCTGCGGCTGCAAAGTCGAGGAAGTTGTCCTCTCGCGGGGGATAAGGTCGATCGGCAAAAGAGCGTTCGACAAATGCGGGGTAAAAAAACTGCGGCTCCCCGATACGGATATCTCTATCGGCGACGGCGCGTTCGCGCAGTCCGAGATCAGGGAGCTGTATATCTGCGGGTCGCACATCTTTAAAGACTATGACAGCAAATTTGAGCCGCGTGAGATCATTCAGCTAAGGAAAATGATGCTTACGGGCGTGATGGATAATTCTCTTAACGAAAAGCTGCTTGCGCAGGCGGCGGTGAACATCTTTGCGAGAACAGGCAGCCCCGAAGCGGAAGCCTTTGCCAAAGACCACGCGAAGCTGATCTGCAAAACGCTTTTCGACCATAATTGTCTCAAAGAGGTTGACGATCTGCTGAAGATCAAGATCTCAAAGGAGCTTTCGATAAAAATGACCGAATATGCGCGGAAAAACGGCATGAATGAATTATTCGTCATGATGGAGAAGTATCGGTACGACAACGACTATTTCGACGATTCCGCCGCCGACAAGTTTGATTTATAAGGAGTGATCATATGCCGAGCCAATTCGGAGCGGTGCAGCTGGCGCACGAGTTTTTAGCCGCCCACGTCAAGGAGGGCGACCTTTGTATCGACTGCACGGCGGGGCGCGGGAACGACACCGCGTTTCTTTGTGCGCTCACGGGTAAGAGCGGGCGGGTGATAGCGTTCGATATCCAGCCCGAAGCGGTGGAAAGCACGAAAGCGCTGCTTAAAGAGCGTAAGCTTGACGATATCGCGGAGGTGCATCTGACAAGCCATTCCCGCGTGGACGAGTTCGCGGAGGAGGGCAGCGTTTCGGCGATAGTATTCAATTTCGGCTGGCTGCCGGGCGGCGACCATAAGATAAACACCCGCGGAGAAACGAGCATCGAGGCTATCGAAAAAGGTCTGCGGCTGCTTAAGCCCTACGGTATCATGAGCCTTTCGATCTACTACGGGCGCGACACGGGTACGGACGAGCGCGACGCTATCCTTGAATATCTCAAAACGCTGCCGCTTCGGGAGTACACGGTGATCGTCAGCGAGTTCGTCAACCGCCCGAACGACCCGCCCATAAGCGTTCGCATTTACAAAGGCAGGTAATTTGATGTACGACCGCGAACAAGTAAAATACGGGCTGCTCAAACGGTATTTCGGGCATGAAAGCTTCCGCAGCGGGCAGGAGGGGCTTATCGACAGCATACTCTCGGGGCGCGACGTACTCGGCATAATGCCGACGGGCGCGGGAAAATCCGTCTGCTACCAGCTGCCCGCGCTGATGCTGCCGGGCGTTACGGTGGTGATCTCGCCGCTCATCTCGCTGATGAAGGATCAGGTCAACGCGCTGATACAGGCGGGTATTCCGACGGCATATCTTAACAGCTCGCTGACCCGGCAGCAGTTCCGGACGGCTGTCAGCCGCGCCGCGCAGGGGGCTTACAAGCTTATCTACGTAGCGCCCGAACGCCTTGACGCGCCGAGCTTCACGGACATGATCTCGCGCATACAGGTGAGCATGATCGCCGTTGACGAAGCGCACTGCGTTTCCCAATGGGGACAGGATTTCCGCCCGTCGTACCTTAATATCAGCGGATTTGCGGCTTCGCTGCCGCAGCGCCCGATATTGGCGGCTTTCACGGCGACGGCAACAGACGCGGTAAAGCGTGACATCGTGAATATGCTCTCTCTCCGCGACCCGTACAGCATCACCACGGGCTTCGACCGCGCAAATCTGTATTTTGCCGTGAAGGAGCCTCGCGACAAGCTTGCCGAGACCGAACGTCTCGTCAGAAGCTACGAGGGGCAGTCGGGGATAATCTACTGCTCTACGCGGAAGAATGTCGAATCGGTCTGCGAACATCTGAACCGCGTAGGTATTCCCTGTACGCGCTACCATGCGGGACTTGACGACGAAGAACGCCGCCGCAATCAGGACGATTTTCTCTTTGACCGCGTTCGGGTCATGGCGGCGACGAACGCCTTTGGCATGGGCATTGACAAGTCAAACGTCACGTTTGTTATTCATTATAATATGCCGAAGAATCTCGAAGCCTATTATCAGGAGGCGGGCAGAGCAGGGCGCGACGGCAGCGAGGCGGTCTGCACGCTGCTTTTTTCGCGGCAGGACGTGCGCACGAACAAGTTTCTAATCGCCAACTCGAACGACAATTCGCAGCTTGACGAGCAGACCGCCGCCGAGCTTCGCCGCCGCGATTACCGCCGTCTTGAAGAAATGACCCGCTACTGCACGACCACCGACTGTCTTCGGCAGTACATACTGGGTTACTTCGGCGAAAAGTCGGGCAATATGTGCATGAAATGCTCGAACTGCGCGGCGGGGTTTGTCAGCGAGGATGTGACCGTTGCTTCGCAGAAAATACTCAGCTGCGTTTACCGATTGGCGCAGATAAATCTCAGAATGGGCGAAAGCTTTGTCGCCGATGTGCTGCGTGGCGCAAAGCTCAAACGCATCACCGATCTGAAATGTGACAAACTCTCCACCTACGGCATCATGGCGGAGGTGCCCGTGCTGAAAATACGCGCCATCACGCAGGGCTTGACCGAGCGCGGGTATATCCGCAAGGGCGACCACGACGAGCTTATCCTCACGGTGAAGGCGCGTGAGCTGCTTTTCGACGGCGCTACGCTTTCGATGCCGTTTAAGAAAGAGGAGCCGAAGACCATCGGGCAGAAGAAGTCGGCGCACGAGCGCATGACGGAGGAGCCCGAGCTTTTCGAGCGGCTCAGAAAGCTCCGCGCCGAGCTTGCCGAGAACGCAAAAGTTCCCGCATTCGTTATCTTTTCGGACGCTGCCTTACGTGATATGTGCCGCAAAAAGCCGAAGAATTATCCCGAGTTCCTGACCGTTTCGGGCGTGGGACAAACTAAAGCAGACCGCTACGCGGCGCAGTTCACCGAGGTCATCAGAGGCTATCTCGGCGAGGATAACACGGCTTTTCATTCGGAAACGAAGTCGGCTCTTTCACGGAGAAAACTCAGTCAGGAGACGGTCGAGCTCCCCGAGAAGATATTTCCGTCGAGTCTTTCGCTTGCCGAGACCGCCGAGCGCTTCGGCAAAACGCTCCGCTGCGGCGCGGAGGAGGCACAAAAGCGCATTACCGATTTCCTCACCGACGGCGGCTATATCACGGAGGAAAACGGCGATTTTAAAGTCACGCCGAAGGGCGGCATAAACGGCATTGCGCTTTCGACAAAATGCACCGAAGACGGCAGAGTTACCGTGCTGGAGCTAAAACGCGCCGCACAAAAACTGCTGACGGAGGGACTTTCGTAAATTTCGTAAAACAGGAGGGATCATCATGCCGACCGAAAAGACGGTCATTGTTATCAACGGGCGCGGCGGCGCGGGCAAGGACACGCTCTGCGACTTTGCGGCGGAGATCTTCCGCGTGAGGAATTTTTCGTCTATCGACCCGATCAAGGAGCTTGCGGCTCAGGCGGGCTGGGACGGCGTAAAGGACGACCGTTCGCGGAAATTCCTCTCCGATCTGAAACAGCTCACCACCGAGTACAACGATCTGCCGACGAAGTATCTCTGCGAGCGCGTGCGTGATTTTCTGGCAAGCGACGACGAGATACTTTTCGTGCATATCCGCGAGTGCGAACAGATCAAGCATTTCATCGCGGCGGCGGGCGGAGACGTTCGTGTGCTGACGCTGCTTGTCCGCCGAGGCGAAGCGCGGAGCTACGGCAACGTTTCCGACGACAATGTGGAGGACTTCGATTACGACCTTATTTACGAAAATAACCTTTCGCTCGACGAAGCAAAGGCGGATTTTCAGAGCTTTCTGCGGGCGGCTCTGCTCAACAACGACGGCAGGATAAATATTACAAAGATAAATGCCGTAAGCGTCGAGGACAGCTCTCCCGCTCCCGCCAAAATAGACATAACGAAGTCAGCCGCCGAGAACGTTCAGCCGACCGGCACCGAGAAAATCAGCGCGGATATTTCGTCCGAAGTAACTCCGTCGAAAGAAGCACCGCCCAAAAGCACCAAAAAGTACAAATGGACTATCTGGGACAGTATTTGGGATTTTATTACGGAACGTCTTTTGCAGCTGATAATTATCCTTGCGGGAGTATTTCTGGTGCTTGCCTACCCGTTGTCGAAGTATTGCTTCACGCGGGAGACCGTGACCATAACCGTGACGGACAAAGCTATCAAGCGCTACGACGAAAACGATAAGTACCTTGTTTACACATCGGGAGAGGTATTCGAGGTGACTGACGCGCTGCCGATACTGCGGTTCGATTCCTCCGACGACTACGGCAGGCTGACCGTCGGGAATACGTATGTTGTCAAGGTCTGCGGCTGGCGGATAAGAATGTTCTCGCAGTACCGAAACATCATCGACGTTATAAATCAGGTTGAATAAACAAAAAAGCCCGCGGAAGCGTAATGTCCGCGGGCTTTTGTTATCATTTAAAGGCGTTTCTTATCATCTCGGCAAGCGTGTCGAGCGCCTGCTGTTCGTTTTCGCCGTTACATTCAAGCTCGATCTGAGCGCCGCAGTTGACGCCCGCCGTCATCACCGACATCACGGATTTGGCATTCGTCCGCTTGCCGTTGTAAATTATTGTAATATCGCAGTCTTTGAACGACGCTGCCGCCTTGGCAAGCGTTCCTGCGGGTCTCATGTGAAGCCCTTCGTCGTTTACTATAACAAGCTTTTCACTAACCATTCATTTCAGCCTCCTTATTTGGAAAACGGTCGCTTTATGCGCTTTTTCAATGATATTATAGCATATTTTCCCGCCAATTGCAAGTCTTTTGTCAAATATGTACAGCAGTTCGGTATGATTTGTACAAGTAAACATTTTGTAAAATATCTTTTTGTATAATATGTCTAACAACGCAGTTGACAAAGCAGCGCATTTGTGATATAATATAGAAAAAATGACAGGAGCTGACCATTATGGCTTATACCTACAAAGAAGAATTTATACGTTTCATGGCTGAAAGCGGCGTGCTGACCTTCGGCGATTTCACGCTTAAGAGCGGCAGAAAAGCGCCCTATTTTATCAACTGCGGCAACTACAAGACAGGTGCGCAGCTCGCAAGGCTGGGTGAGTTTTACGCTGAGTGCATCAAGGACAACGATATTCCCGTGGAAACGCTGTTCGGTCCCGCTTATAAGGGTATTCCTTTGGCTGTTTCGGCGGTCGTGGCGCTTTCCAACAAATTCGGCATCGACTGCTCCTACTGCTTTGACCGCAAGGAGGTCAAGGATCACGGCGAGGGCGGTATGTTCGTCGGCAAAACGCTTAAGGACGGCGAAAAGGTCATTATCATCGACGACGTTATGACCTCGGGCAAGGCGCTGAGCGAATCAATGCCCAAGCTGAAAAGTGCCGCCGACGTAAACGTTACGGGCATGGTCATCACCGTTGACCGCATGGAAAAGGCGCTGAACAGCGATCTTTCCGCAGTGCAGGAGGCTTACCGCACCTACGGCGTGAAGGTATATTCCATCGTGAACATCGACGACATCATCAAGGCTATTGAAGACGGCGTTGTGGAAGGCAAGGAATATCTTGGCAAAATGCGCGAATATCGAGAGCAGTACGGTGCAAAATACTGATTCTGTAACCAAACTGTAATATTATGTAACACATTTGTTGTTGATACTTCTGAAAAAATATAGTATAATAATTATGTAGAACAAAGAAAGAAAAGAATGAATGTAACTAAGTAATTACTCTTAGCTCGTTTCATCCTCTCCAAAATTTTTTACACAAGTCAGAAGGTAGTCTCTCCGGACTACCTTTCTTTTTTTGCTTTTTTATATCGAAAGATCAAGTGACTTGTCCTTTTGTCGGAGTTATTATATAACGAAAAGGGTATCGGAAAAAAACTCCGATACCCTTTCTTGTTGAAAAAGCTTGTATTATAAATATTAAACAGTTGTCTTTACAACAGACCAAGCAGAGTAACGACGAACACCATCGATCTTGATGAAGGAACGTACTCTTACGTTCTGCTTACCGGTGATGAGGTTGTTGAAGTTCAGGTTGGTGATGCTCATGTTCTTGGTGACAAAAGTAGTTACGTAAGGAGCCTTGAAGCTGTTGTTGGTGCAGAACTGGATCTGATAGCCGCTGTTAGCAACGTTAGCATTGATATCGCTGTTAAGAGCGTTGGAATCAGGATTAATCTTTACAACAACGTGACCCTGAGAATCCTTAGTTACGTTGAAGGTAGGCTTCTCGGGAACAACATAGAAGTAAACGGTCTTCTTGCCGCCGAAGTCGCCCTTACCGTTAACGGTGCAAGCAACCTTACCCATCTGAACATTGCCGTTCTTCTCGATATCCTTGAAGGAAAGGGTGTAGTCTCTGCCCTTAACGAGTCTCTGACCATTGTAGGTAACGGTTACCTTGGGAGCTCTCTTCTTGCCTGCCTGATAGGTGATCTTGTTGCCTGCAAGGGTGATCTCGCACTTGGAGATCTTGATGCTGCCGGTGCTGGCTGCCTTGTTTACAACGTTGGTGGAAACCTGCCTGTAATCAGCCTTTCTGGTAGCCTTGGTTACATCGAGGGTACCATACCAAAGAGCATAGTCCTTAGAGGTCGTGTCAGTCTTAACGGTCAGAACATCC
>JAILFF010000166.1 GCA_024697705.1 Ruminococcus sp. | reverse complement strand
TAAACGCAAATTTTCGATATATATATTATAACTGTTTTCACAAAGTTTTTCAATAGACACATTTGCCAAACTTTGTACATGGGGTTCGTTTAAAATGTATAAACTATATACAAGTTTCACTGCCCAAAAAATGCGAAAATCCGTCAAAAGTACGAATAATGTCAAAAACTCCCTCAACTTAGTGCCGAAATTATTCTTTGAAGGGACGGTGCAAACAGTGAGTCTCGGATATATATCGCGGAAGCGGTCGGGCTTCCGAAAATTGCTGTAAAGTATGTACAGATGTTTAAAAATTCTCTGATTATATTTTAGCAGATTTTCATGCATCTGTCAAGCTATCTGAGAGAATTTTCACACAGGAAATTTTTGCCCGTAAAATCCTGCACGACTATACCTTATTTATATAGGTCATATATAAAGCAAAATTGCGGAAGGCGAGCCTTTCACGGGAGCAATATAAATCTATTCACAAAAAGTTCCGATTATGTCAGCTGTAACCGTTATGTAATATTTGAGCGAAAACAATCTGCTGAAAAGGTGCTTGATTTCTGAAAAATGCATGAAATATTCAAATTTTTACAGAATATTAACACATCTCGCGCTCGAATATGTTACAATCTGTAATATGTAGGGTGCGCCGAATATAGGAGTTGACACCCCAAAAAACTTTTTAAACATTTTTACTATATAGGGCTTGAAATTTACGTTTTTTTTTGTTATAATAATTATATACCTGAATTAAGTCCGTTTTGCGCCGTTTTTCTCGGCGCAGTTCGTAAAAATGCTGAAAAGGAGAAACATATTATGTCAAACAGATTATTTCAGAACGTGATTCACCAGATGCGTGAGACCATTGACTGCACAATAGGCGTTATCGACGAAACGGCAAGCATCATTGCCTGCTCGGAGCTTTCCAAGGTCGGCACCACGAATGAGTTCGTTTCTCTCGATCTTTCCGAATCCCGCGACAGCTTTGTCAGGGACGGTTATACCTATAAGCCCTTCGGTCCTCACATGAAGCCCGATTACGCCGTTTTCGTTGAGGGCACCGACGAGGTAGCCGCAAAGTACGCGAGCATCCTTGCGATATCGCTGGCGTCCATCAAGCAGTATTACGACGAGAAGTACGACAGGAATAACTTTATCAAGAATGTTGTTCTCGATAACGTTCTTCCCGGAGATATCCATGTGAAGGCGCGTGAGCTGCACTTTAATTCCGAAGTGTCGAGAGTCGTTCTTCTTATAAGGATCGTTACCTCGAACGATGTTTCGGCTTACGACGTTATCCAGAATCTCTTCCCCGACAAGAACAAGGACTTCGTGTTCAATATCACCGAGACCGATATCGTGCTTGTCAAGGAAGTTACCGCGGGCATTGATCCGAAGGATCTCGAAAAGCTTGCAAGAAGCATCTCCGATACCCTTAGCGGCGAGTTCTACACCCGCGTTAATGTCGGCATCGGCACAGTTGTTGACAGCGTAAGAAATCTCTCCCGCAGCTTCAAGGAGGCTCAGACCGCGCTCGAAGTCGGCAAGGTATTCGACACCGACAAGGTCATCGTTTCCTACGATAACCTCGGTATCGCAAGACTTATCTATCATCTGCCGACGACCCTCTGCGAGACCTTCCTGCGCGAGGTATTCAAGAAGGGCTCTATCGAGTCGCTCGACCACGAAACATTATTTACCATACAGAAGTTCTTTGAGAACAACCTGAACGTTTCCGAAACTTCGAGAAAGCTGTTCGTACACAGAAATACCCTCGTGTACCGCCTTGAAAAGATCAAGAAGCTGACAGGTCTCGATCTCAGAGAGTTCGATCACGCTATCATATTCAAGATAGCTCTGATGGTCAGAAAGTATCTTGCGGCTAATCCCGCGAAGTTCTGACGCTCCGGTGTATTCACGCCGAAGTAACGAAAACACTTGTCCGGCTGATCGCTCACGGCTAACGGCAAACGGGTCTTTCCCTGCCGCGCCCGAGCCGGTCAGCCGATATTCACGCTATTTGCGCGGAAATTTTAAGAGGTGAACTTAACTTGGTAGAATTCAAGGACGTTTCGGTTACCTATTCAAGCGGCGTTGACGCTCTGAACAGGGTCAACCTGAAGATCAAGGACGGCGATTTCGCGTTCGTTGTCGGCTCCTCGGGAGCGGGCAAATCGACGCTTATCAAGCTTATCCTGAAGGAGATCAACGCGACGAGCGGCACAGTCATCGTCAACGGATTCAATCTTTCAAAGCTGCGCCGCGGAAAGATACCCGCGCTCAGAAGGACTATCGGCGTTGTGTTCCAGGATTTCCGTCTTATCCCTACCATGACGGTGTACGAGAACGTGGCGTTCGTGCTGCGCGTTATCGACGCGCCCGCGAAGTATATCCGCAGCCGCGTGCCTTACGTTATCAGTCTTGTGGGACTTGAAGACAAGGCAAAGAATTACCCCACCGAGCTTTCGGGCGGCGAGCAGCAGCGCGTGGCGCTGGCAAGAGCTCTCGTCAACGACCCCAAGCTTATCATCGCGGACGAGCCTACGGGTAATATCGACCCCGCGCTCTCCTACGAGATAGTCGATCTTCTGAAACGCATCAACGAGTGCGGGACGACCGTTCTTATGGTAACTCACGAGCACGATCTTGTGCGCTACTTCGGCGGACGTATAATCAATATCAACAAGGGCAGCATAGCTTTTGACGAATTTATAGGAGGTGCGGCGGACAATGAAAGCAAGTAGTGCGACATATCTTGTCGGTCAGGGCTTGAAAAGCATCTGGAGGAACCGCATGATGTCGTTCGCTTCGTTCTGCATCATTCTCGTTTCGCTGCTTATGGTCGGCATGAGCGTGCTGACTACAATCAATCTCAACCGCATAATCGACGGCATCGAGGAGCAGTCCGAGGCTGCCGTTACAATAAAGGACGACATCACGGAGCAGCAGCGCTCAGAGCTTGAAAACAAGATCAAGGGGCTGCCGAACGTCGCTACCGTCACGTTCTACTCAAAGGACGAGGCGTGGCAGAGCATGAAGGAGGATATGTCCGACGAGCAGCAGGATCTTTTCCGCTACGCCGACGAGAACCCCCTTCCCGATACCTTCCGCGTTACCGTCAAGGACATACGCATAATGGCAGACACTTCGCTGCAGATCGGCACCTTTGACTACGTTGACTCGGTAAAAAGCCCGACGCAGTTCGCCGATGTGCTTGTCAGCATAAAGAACATACTTATGATAATTATGACCGCTGTTATAGCGGCGCTCATCGTCGTATGTCTTATCATAATCTCGAACACTACAAGAGCCAGCGTTTTCGCCAGAAGAAAAGAGATCAATATAATGAAGTACGTCGGCGCTACGAATACCTTCATAAGGATACCTTTCTTCATCGAGGGCATGGTGGTCGGAGTTTTCGCCGCGGGCGCGGCGCTTATGCTGACTAAATTTGCCTACGAGGGCGTTTACGGCATCTTCAAGAACGATATGAGCCTCTGGTCGATACTCGGCGTGGACAACCTCTATCCGTTTTCAAAAATGGCTATGAGGGTAACGGTGGCTTATCTTGTGTCGGGTGCGTTCATCGGCGCGGTCGGGACCTCGATCAGCGCGAGCAAGCACCTCAAAGTCTGACGGAGGCGGAATTTTCAATGATCACACATAAACGAAGGCTGGGCAGACAGTGCGCGGCGGCGGCGTTGTCGCTTATCGTGGCGGTCTCGGCATTTGCCGACAGCTCGGTCCTATATTCTCATGCTGACGCCATAGCGATCTACGATCAGCAGGCGGCGAAGACAGAGGACAATATCGGCTATACACAGAACGACCTCAGCGAGCTGGAAAGACGTCAGCGCGAGCTTGACGAGCAGATCCAAAGCACCGAGGGAGATATCAATTCCGAAAAGGAGCACAAGCAGGCTATCAACGAGCAGATACTGGTCGTTGAGGACACCCTGCACACCTTAGCCGGCTCCGTTACCGATCTTAAAGCGGAAATAGCCGTCACGGAAGCTGAGATAGCGGGCAAGGAAGCTGAGGTTGAGGCTAAAAAGAAAGAGATCGAAGCAGGCATAGATGACTACAAGCAGCGTCTCAGGGCGATGTACATCGCTGGCGAGCAGAACTCCTACACCGAGATACTCGTCGGCGCTTCGGATTTCTACGATATGCTGATGAAGCTTGAGCTTATCAAGCGCGTGGCAAAGCATGACAATCAGGAGCTTGACAGCCTTGTCGAGATGAAGGCTCAGTACGAAAAGGACGCGGAGGCGCTCAGTCAGCAGAAGGATCAGCTCGAAGGCGATCTGGCACAGCTCAAACAGCGCCGCAAGCAGCAGAAGTCTCAGATGGAGAAGCTCGAAAATCTCTATACCGAGGCGGAGGCGAAGCTTGACAGCCTTGCAAGCGATAAGGAGATTTACGAAGCCAACCGCGAGCAGATCGAAAGAGAGCACGAGCAGTTTGAAGCCGATCTTGCGGCACTTTTTGAAAGACAGCAGCAGATAGCGGCTGCCAAGGCGGACGAGCAGAAGCGTCAGGAAGAGCTGAAAGCGCAGCAGGAGGCGCTGGCTCTTCAGCAGAAGCAGGCTGCCGAGGCAAAGAAGAAGGCTGCTGCCGCTGCCAGGAAAAAGAAGCAGCAGGAAGAAGAGGCTAAGAAAAAGGCTGCGGCTGCGGCTGCGGCTGCCGCGGCTGATGACGGCAACGAAAATATCGATGGCACCAAGCGCATCGAGGGAGACGAGGATCCGTTCCCCGATGATCCCAATGCCGATTACAACGATCCCGATACCGAATATCTCGGCGACGGCGACGATTACGATGACTACGATGATTACGACGACTACTCCGATTATTCCGATCAGAGCGACGCCATAACAACAGGCTCCATGACAGGCGACGGTTCCGACCCGAACGACGCCTACGGCTATGTTCCAAAATCGCGCTTTACCTGGCCTGTACCCGGATATTACCATATCTCCTACGGCGTGGGCTGGCGCTGGGGAGCCTATCATCAGGGCATAGACATCTGGTCGGAGGGTATCCGCGGGCATAATATCATCGCGGCGGATTCGGGTACGGTCATACTTGTATCCAACACCTGTCCGCACGATTACGGCAAGGACGGCAGCTGCGGCTGCGGCGGCGGTTACGGAAATTACTGCATAATCGACCACGGCGACGGCTACTGGACGCTTTACGGCCATTCGGAGGGCATCACCGTTTCCGAGGGACAGTGGGTCAATAAGGGCGACGTTATCGGTACGGTCGGCTCGACGGGCTATTCGACGGGACCTCACCTGCATTTTGAGGTTCGTATCAATAACGAGCCGCAGGATCCGACGGATTACGTATAAAGTAAAAATTGCGGAGGTTCGGCAAACCGCGCGGACCTCTGCTTTTGTGCTTACAGTGATTTTTGACGGGAGAAGTCAGGTTTATGATATGTAGGGTATGGAAAAGGACTGCCGCCGCGCTTATGGTTTTAGCAGCGTGTGTGTGCGCTTCGTCCTCGGCGGCGCTGCGGATGGGCGTTTCGGCGGACGAAAGCTCGGACTACTCGGGCGTCGATACGGGCTATTACATGAGCCGTCTCGACGAGATAGCGGTAAGACAGCAGGAGCTTAAAAAGCAGCTCGAAAGCGCCGACGCGGATATTATGTCGGAGTCGGAAAAGCAGCGGATTATCCTCGAACAGATAGCCGCGATAAATGAAAAAGAACAGGTGCTCAATTCGTACATGACCGAGCTCGAAATTAGCATTTCCTCCGAGCAGCGGCAGGTGCTCGACATCAAGCGCGAGGTGGACGAGGGCATCGAGAATTACAAAAAGCGGCTGAGGGCGCTATATATCGCGGGCGACGTCAGCTATGCCGACGTGCTGGTGAACTCGGGCAGCTTTTTCGATGTGCTGATGCGCACCGAGCTTGTCAAGCGGCTCACCGAGCAGGACGCCAAGCGCCTTGACGAGCTTGTGGCGATGAAGTCGCAGTACGATACGAGCAGCCGCCGGCTGGTGCTCGACGAGTCGGTCTACGATGAGCAGATGCGGACTCTCGAAAACGAACGCGCCGAGCTTGCGGCACTTTACAATTCAAGTGGCGAGACAAAGCAGCTCCTGCGCGATCAGAAGGACGAAATGACCCGCCGCGAAAGGGTCTTCGAGAACGAGGTATACTCCTACGAGGGTATCCTGAACGACCTTCTGCACGGCACTTATATTGCCGAAGTGGACGAGCAGCAGCGCCTTATCACCGAGCAGGACGCCACCGCCAAGCTTGAAGAGCTGCACCAAAACATCGAGGAGCAGAAAAAGGCGGGTGCCAAGTTCGACGAGGGGCAGTGCCTTTACGATTTCGGCTGGCCCGTTAAGGATCATCATTATGTGTCCTCGGGCGTGGGAGCGCGGTGGGGCAGCTATCACACGGGGCTCGATATCCCCGGCGAGAGCGCCTTCCCGATCTCGGCTTCGGAGGCGGGCGAGGTAGTCCGCACCAACAACAGCTGCACGCATAACTACGGCAAGGACGGCAGCTGCGGCTGCGGCGGCGGTTACGGCAACTTCGTCATCATCGACCACGGCAACGGTTTCCTGACGCTGTACGGGCACATGACGACCACTCAGGTAGAGGTCGGCGACAAGGTGAAGAAGGGGCAGACCATCGGACTGATGGGCACGACCGGCTATTCGACCGGTACGCATCTGCACTTCGAGCTGAGATACGAGGGCTACGTAACAAATCCCGCGAGTTTCGTTAGTTTCTGATATTTTTCACCCCGGAAGGCTTTTCCGGGGTGTTTTTTTCAAAAACGTTAAAATGTAAGCGCAGTCTGAATATTTTCCCAAAGGGTCCAAACGCAGAAAAAGCACTGCAAAAGTCCCTCGGACACTGCGAAGTCTGTTCATTTATTGCGGTGAGCAATATTTGAGCACCGTTTAGCAAGATTTGTTTGTACAAAATAACATAACAAAAGCGGGAAATGTGATAAAAAGAATTAACATCGGGCGGATCGGGCAGATTTTGTTGTTGATTTTCACAAAACAATAACAGAGTGGTGAAGATTTGGAGAAGAAAAATAACAAAATAGTGATATGTGTAAAAATATGAAATAACAAATCCGAAAACGATTGAAATGGACAATATGTGCAATTTTTATGCCGAAATTTAGTCACTTTGCTTATAAGAAAACGGTTTCGACAGCACTTTGGAGCATATCTGCGATATTCTGCGAAAGTGTTTTCAATTGCACTGTGTTAAAGCAGTGACAGTCAAGCGAAAGTCTTTACACTTAGAAGTGAAAGGTTACAAAAGAATATCATAATAACAGTAATGTTAGGCATGATATATAAAAATATCGAAGAATTTTTGTGCAGGTATACATAATTTATTACTGAGCGGAAGAAATTTCGGGAAAAGACTTGCATTTTGAACGAATATATTGTACAATATGTTCAACGGAAAACGCTGAATACCAAACATCGGCAGACTGCTCCGAAACCAAGACCGGAGCTCTTCCGAAAGCTGCGAAAACGTTTAGATTTAGCGGCAAAAATCGAAAGGGAGGGTGCCGAATGGTATCGCTGAAGGACATTTCCCAGCGCTGCGGAGTATCGATCGCGACGGTGAGCAAGGCGCTCAACGACCATAAGGACGTGAGCCCCCAGACAAAGGAACGGCTGCTCAAAGTGGCTAAGGAAATGGGCTATTTTCCGAACTCGCAGGCAAGGGCTCTGAAAACGAACCGTACCTTTAATCTCGGAGTAATGTTCTCCGATGAAGCGGGCAGGGGACTTACACACGAGTTCTTCGCCAAAGTGCTCAACAGCTTCAAGACCGAAGCTGAGATGTCGGGCTACGACATTACATTTATAAGCAAGAACCTGGGAAGCAGAAAAATGTCTACCTACGAGCATTGCAGATACCGCAATGTGGACGGGATAGGGATCATCTGTACGGATTTCTCCGACCCCGATGTGTACGAGCTTATAAACGGTGAGCTGCCCGTGGTGACCATCGACCATGTGTTTGAATGTCGCTCGGCTGTTGTCTCGAACAACGAAACAGGCATGGAACAGCTTGTGGAGTATGTTTCAAAAATGGGTCACAGCAAGCTTGCCTTCATACAGGGCAAGCGCTCCGCGGTAATGGAGAAACGAATGAACGGCTTCTTCAAGGGCTGCCGCAACTGCGGCGTGGAGGTAAAACCCGAATGGCTGCTGACAGGCGAATATCAAAGCCCTCAGCTGACTTACGAGCTTACCAAAAAGCTTCTTGCGGAAAGACCGCTTCCGACCTGCATATTCATGCCCGATGATTATTCGGCGATAGGCGGGTACAACGCCATCAAGGACGCGGGACTCAGGATTCCCGACGATATCTCGGTGGTGGGCTACGACGGTATAGCTTACGCTGATTTCCTTTCTCCGAGACTTACGTCTTACAGACAGGACACATCGTCAATAGGCGCTGCGGCGGCGAAAAAGCTGATAGCACAGATCGAGAATCCGGCAACAACTCTTACCGAGATACTCACGATAGACGGTGCCGTTTCCGAGGGCGAATCGGTGGCACGCATCGTCTGAAACAACCAAACAAAGGCATTAACACGGCGAGACCCGCCGTGAACAATAATAATAATGCACATTTTTAAGGAGGAAATTTATTATGGCACAGATTAAAAAGATCTTAGCAGGCGCTCTTGCTCTTTGCATGGCCGGTTCTGTTCTTACTGCTTGCGGCGGTGACAAGGAAGGCGACACCGGTTCTACCGGCGGCAGCGAGTCCAAGACCGAGGATGCCAAGGGCGGCAGCGAAGGCGGCAACGAAGAGAAGAAGGAAGATACGAAGGAAGAGACGAAGCCCGCAGATACTGCTTCTCTCGTAAACACCGGTAAGGTATACAACGTATACTGCTGGAACACCGAGTTCAAGGAGAGATTCGAGAAGTACTATGAGGGCGCTAAGGACACCGCTCTTTGGGACGGCGTTACCATCAACTGGGTAATCAATCCTAACGAAGGCAACAACTATCAGACCAAGCTCGACGAAGCTATCAAGAAGCAGAGCTCGGCTGCTGACGATGAGAAGGTTGACCTCTTCCTCGTTGAGGCTGACTACGCTATGAAATATGTAAACTCCGATGCTTGCCTCGATGTAATCGGCGAGATCGGAATCACCAAGGACGACCTGAAGGATCAGTACAAGTACACTCAGGACGTTATGACCGACTCCAACGGCACTCTGAAGGGTCTGTCCTGGCAGGCTACTCCGGGTCTGTTCCTCTACAATGCTGAGTATGCTAAGGAAGTTCTCGGCACCGACGATCCCGATGAAGTTCAGGCTCAGATCTCTGACTGGACCAAGTTCGGCGAGGTTGCTCAGAAGATGAAGGATAAGGGAATCTTCATGGTATCCGGTTACGACGATACTTACAGATGCTTCTCCAACAACGTTTCCGGTCCTTGGGTAACCGACGGCAAGATCACCATCGATCCCCAGATCAAGGCTTGGGCTGACCAGACCAAGGAATACTCTGACAAGGGCTACAACAACGGTACCTCCCTTTGGGATCCCGCTTGGACTGCCGGTCAGAAGATCGACGGTAAGGTATTCGGTTACTTCTTCTCTACTTGGGGCATTCCTTTCACCCTGCTCCCCAACACTCTCGACAAGTCTGCTGACGAAGGCGGCGAGATGGCAGAGGGCAACGGCGGTTACGGCAAGTGGAGAGCTTGCAAGGGTCCGCAGAGCTACTTCTGGGGCGGCACATGGATCGTTGGCTGCTTCGGTTCCGACAACGTTGCTATCACCAGAGATGTAATGCTGAAGCTCACCTGCGATGCTGACATCATGGCTCAGATCACCGAGAACGAGCAGGATTACACCAACAACAAGGCTGCTATCAAGAAGCTCATCGACGGCGGCTACACCAACCCGTTCCTCGGCGGACAGAACCACCTCGTACTGCTCTCCGATGCTGCTGAGCAGATCGACCTGACCGGTAAGGTTTCCGCTTATGACCAGGGCTGCAACGAAGAGTTCCAGGGCGCTATGAAGGATTACTTCCAGGGTACTGTAACCTACGATGAAGCTCTTGCTAAGTTCAAGACCAATATCACCACCAAGTACGGCGATCTTACAATGGACTAATAGGATCCCTTGTGATCTGATAATATCAGTATAAAAAGGGGGGACTGAGGAGGTACCTCAGTTCCCCTGTTTTTATACACTTTTTTCTGTTCGGTTGTTTTCTTTTTCTGTATTATTTTTTATTGTAGGTGACATTTCATGAGAAAGACTATTAGTTACGCCAAATGGGGGTATATATTCCTTATCCCGTTCGTGCTCATTTATACGATATTCTCTCTTGTGCCGTTGTTGGAGACCTTCGGATTCAGCTTCCTTGACTATACTGTCAGCCAGGGCTCTGTATCCAGCATAAGAGGCGGCGGCGAAGATACCATTATCAATAACGGCTTCTGCGGACTCGCTAACTACATCAAGGTAATGAAGAGCGACGGTATATTTAATATGTCGTTCAGAAGTACCGTTGTACTGTGGCTCGTGGGCTTTATCCCGCAGATCGTGATCTCCCTGCTGCTTGCTTCCTGGTTTACCGATATCAGACTTAAGCTGAAGGCACAGGGCTTCTTTAAGACTGTAATGTATATGCCGAACGTTATCATGGCGTCGGCTCTCTCGGTACTGTTCTTTTCGCTCTTCACCAAGAGCGGTGCTATCGACGATCTGCTCGGCGGACCCGACCTTCTGAAAAATGAATGGGGTGCCCGCGGAGTTGTCGGCTTCATCAACTTCCTTATGTGGTACGGAAATACCACGATAATGCTTATGGCTGCTATGATGGGTATTGATACCTCTCTTTACGAGGCTGCTCAGATCGACGGCGCAAATCCGTCCCAGGTATTCTGGCAGATCACAATGCCTCTTATCAAGCCTATTCTTGCTTATGTTTTCGTAACCTCCATGATCGGTGGTTTACAGATGTACGACGTACCTTACCTTATCGGCGGTACTCAGGGTAACCCGAACGGCGTTCTGAAGACTCTCGTTTCTCAGATCCAGCTCGGTAAGAACTCCTCGGTAGGCGCTGTATCCGCACTTTCTATCATCGTATTTATTGTATCGGCAGTTCTCGGCTTCATTACCCTTAAGATAATGGACGACCAGAGCATCAAGACCAGATACGGTAAGAAAAAGAAGAAGTAAGAAAAGGAGGGTATTTAATAATGGCAAGAATCGAAGGAATCGCCGGTGAAAACGAAGATCAGGTCAAGCTCAAGATCAGACAAGGCGTTGCTTATGCCGTTCTGATATTACTTATGTTCATATCTCTTCTGCCCTTCTATCTGCTGCTTATAAACGCTACCAGAGGTAAGGTGCAGCCCGGTATCAAATTTATCCCTGAGGGTCAGTTCTTTAAGAATATCGGCAAGATATTCAACGACGCTTACAAAGCAAACTACGGCAGTTTTATCAAATCATTCTTTAACAGCATTTTCGTATCCTCTGTCAGCACTGTTCTCTGCGTATACTTCTCCGCGCTGACCGCTTACGCTGTTCATGTATACGACTTCAAGCTGAAAAAGAGCGTACATACCTTCATTCTCCTTGTAATGATGGTTCCTACTCAGGCTTCGGCTATCGGTCTTTACAGAATGCTCGTTTCGATGAAGCTCACCAACAGCTTTATCCCGCTGACTATCCCCGCGATAGCTGCTCCCGCCACCTACTTCTTCATGATCCAGTACATGGCGTCGGCACTTCCGCTTGAAATAGTTGAGGCGGCAAGAATGGATGGCTGCGGAGAATACAAGACATTCAATATCATAGTTCTTCCGATACTCAAGCCCGCGCTTGCAGTTCAGGCGATCTTCGTCTTTGTATCTAACTGGAACAATCTGTTCCTTCCCCAGATGCTGCTTGACGACCAGAGTAAGAAGACTATCCCGGTAGTTCTCCAGCTTATCAAGGCAAATATCGACAGTAACCCGATGACGGCTGATGCGGGTCTTATGAATATGTTCATGGTTCTCGCGATACTTCCCGTAGTTATCATCTACCTGCTGCTTTCCAAGAACATTGTTGGCGGCGTATCGCTCGGTGCCGTTAAGGGCTGATTTGACTTTCAAAGTAAGGTTTGGTTTGTAATGCCGTGTTGGCTATGACAGATCTCTGACTTACATATCATCTGACATGATCTGACCCCCGCACGTTCAACGGACAAGCGGGGGTCATTTTATGCGAAGATAAGGTGTTTAGACCTTTAAAAAGAATTAATAAATTGTTTTCGCTGAAATCATTCATTAACGTCGTGATTTACGATATAATTATTTTGTAACGTAATAACACGCTTTCGGAAAAAGGAGAGTATGATGAATATAGCGATTATCGACGATACCGCGCTTGACAGACGGCTGCTTACAAAAACTCTTCGGGATTACCTTTCCTCGAACGGGCTTGACGCCGATATTACAGAATTTTCAAGCGGCGAGCAGTTCATTAAGAGCTATCGCCCGCTGATGTTTACTATCGTATTTATGGATATTTTTATGCACGGAATCAGCGGTATCGAGGCTGCCGCAAAAATGCGCGAGAATGATTCCGATACGCTGCTTGTGTTCCTTACCAGCAGCAGCGAGCACCGCCCCGAGGCATTTTCCGCGCACGCCTACGACTATCTGCAAAAGCCCGTGAATAAATCGCGGCTTTTCAGCCTGATGGACGATATCATGAAGCTCACGCCCGAGACCGACAAGGAACTGACATTTATCTCCGAAAAGACCGAACGCCGCATACCGTTCTCGGAGCTTTCCGCCGTCTGCTCAAACGGACACTATCTGGAGATCACCGACTGCGCGGGCTTTTCCTACCGCACAAGGCTGAATTTTTCCGCGGCGGAAAAGCAGCTCTCGGGTGACTCGCGTTTTCTGCTGGTGCTGAGGGGCGTTCTTGTAAATATGGATCAGATCTTAAGCTTTACCGACGACGGCTGCGAGCTTGCGGGTGGGCTGAAAGTTCCGATCAACGTGCGCAACAGCCGCGGTCTTGAACAGATCTGGAAGAACTACATCTTCGCAAAGGTAAGGCGCGAAACTATGATGAGGAGCGGCAGAAAATGACCTCTGTTTCCGAGCAGCTGATAATGACGCTTTCCTTCGCGTCGATAGTGCCCGCAGCGTTCATGTGCTACTATCCGATGAAGGATCAGCTTGCCTTTCCAATCGAAACGATCGTTCTGCGCGGCGCGGCAGTGCTTGCCGTGATGGTGCCCACTGCGGGATTTGCGAGCGTGAAGTTTGCCGACTATTCCGATGTGATATACCTGGTGCTTCTTGCTCTGCTTTACGGCTTCTATCACCGCACCCTGACCGTTAATGTCAGCCGTTCGCTTGCCGTTTTCATGTGGGTGACGGCGCTGATGTCGATACTTTTGGGCTTTGTTTACTGCATTGATTCGCGGATAAATCCCGCGCTCGGCTCAGACATCGGAAGTCTCGAAGGCGCAGTCACTCAGCTGATACTAAGCTTTGCTGCGGCGCTGATAGCTTTTTATCCCGCAAGTAAATACGGTGCTGCACTTATCAATTCCTATGGGATAAGTAAAGTATGGTACATTACCGTACCCGTCACGGGGATATTTTTCGCTATGAGCTATCTGCTTGCGCCGCGGAAGTACGAAACTCTTTATGTGAACAGAGTTTTCTTCGCATACCTCTGTGCGACCGCGCTTATGCTTTTGGCGCAGCTGCTTCTGACTGTCATCTTCTACCATATCGTTATGAGCATGATAGACCAGATGAAGACCGCCGAGCGCAACCGTATCCTCGAAATGCAGGAGAGCCGCTACATCAAGCAGCAGAGGTACATTGAGGATACCGCGAAGCTGAGGCACGATTTCAAGCATACGATCAGGACGCTCTGCGAGCTTGCGGGCGCGGGGGAGTACGGGGAGCTTAACCGCTATCTTTCGGACTATCTCGCGGAAATGCCTCAGAACGAGACTGTATATTACTGCAAGAACAATTCCATAAACGCTGTTCTGAATTACTATCAGGAGCAGGCGATAAGCGCGGACATCGACGTGACGTTCAGGATAGAGCTGCCCGAAACGCTGCCGTTCAGCAATATTGATATGTGCGGCATAATCGGCAACATACTCGACAACGCCGTCACCGCTTGCCGCGACACCGAACCCGCCGACCGCAGGATACAGTTCACGATGATGACGCAGAACGACGCGCAGCTCGTAATAGTATCGCTCAACAGTTTCAGCGGGCGGATAAAGAAGCAGGGCGACCGCTATCTTTCGACGAACCGCAAGGGCAGCGGCATAGGACTTACCTCGATATCCGAAACGGCGCTGCGCTGCGGCGGAGAGGCAAGATTTTCACACGACAGCGCAAAAAAGGAATTTTACATCGACATTATGATGCCGCTTAAACAGGCGGCAGGCAGCACGGAGGACTGAAGCAGTGGAATACATTAAAGGCATGAAGAAGAGCGGCGACTCGCTTACCGAGATCACCAAGCTGATACAGTACCGCGATATCAACGGAGAAAACAGGCTTTTCGGCGGCAGGCTGATGGAATGGATAGACGAGGCGGCAGGCGTGGCGGCGATGAGGCACTGCGGCGGCAACGCGGTAACGCTCATGGTGGACAGCCTTAAGTTCAAAAAGGGTGCTTTTATCAACGATATCGTTGTGCTTATCGCTAAGGTCACGTATGTCGGGAGGACTTCGATGGAGGTCCGCGTTGACAGCTACGTCGAAGAAAAGGCGACGGGGCTTAGGCGGGCGATCAATCATGCGTATCTGACCTGCGTACACGTTGACGATAACGGGAGACCCTCGCCGATCGAGTACGGGCTTGAACCCGTAGGCATAACCGAGCAGGCGGAATGGGAAGGAGCCCAGAAGCGTATAGCGATCAGAAAGCACCGTACGGCAGAAGGCTATTGATTAAAGATAAAAGATGAAAGATAAGAGATAAAAGATAAGCGTATCTATCCTACAAGTGAGGGCATATTAAAAGTCTTAGGAAGGGTTTCCGCCAAAGAAATTGCAAAGAAGCCGCAAAGCCGAAAACACTTGCTTTAGAAAACGAGTATAACACAATGACCGGTGCATGATCCGAGAATATCGCGGGAATATGCACCTTTTTATTAGTTATTTGTGTTTTTGCAAAGGTATATTTTTCGGACAGGCTTGCAATATTTTAAGAATTGTGATATAATGAATATGAACATCTTTTTATCAGCGATAATTATTTTTTCAAGAGGACAGGGTGAAGTATGAAATACTGTTTTCGGTGCATGAATGATATGGCTGACAGCGAGGAGGTCTGCCCGCACTGCGGAATGGAGCAGCGTACTTATGCCGCTCCGCCGCATATCCTTCAGGCGGGAACGGTCGTAAACGGCAGATACCTCATCGGCGGCTTGATCGGCGAGGGCGGCTTCGGCATCACCTACATAGGTCTTGACTCGCTGCTAAAATACCGCGTGGCTGTAAAGGAGTTCTTCCCGAACGGTATGGCGACGCGCAACAGTACCGTTTCGGCGGAGGTGCAGACTATCGGCTCGGAGAAAAGCCGCGATTTTTTCTGTAAAGCCCGCGACAATTTTCTGCGTGAGGCACAGGTGTTGGCGCGGTTCAACGAGGAGCCGTCCGTCGTTTCGGTAAAGGACTTTTTTGACGCGAACAACACGGTCTACATCGTTATGGAGTACCTTGAAGGGATAACGCTCAAACAGCATTTGAATCGGAAAGGCGGCAGGATTCCCTGGCGCGAAGCGGTCTCCCTGCTGATGCCCGTGCTTTCGGCACTAAAGAAAATACATTCCGAAGGGCTGATACACCGCGACATCAGCCCCGACAATATAATGCTCGTAAAGGGGAGCGTAAAGCTTCTCGATTTCGGCGCGGCGAGGGAATACACCGACGAAAAGAGCCTTTCGGTAATGCTCAAGCACGGCTACGCGCCCTTCGAGCAGTACAAGCGTCACGGCGATCAGGGCGCGTGGACGGATATTTACGCCTTCTGCGCCACGCTGTACAAATGTATCACGGGTGAAACTCCCGTGCAGGCGACCGACAGGATCGAAGAGGATACCCTGAAAATGCCGTCGGAGCTCGGTATAGAGGTCGGCGAGGTGTTCGAGGATGTCCTGCGGCGCGGGCTTGCGGTGCGGGTAAGAGAGCGCATACATACCGACGACGAGCTGATCGCGGGCTTACAGGCGGCGCTTTCTGATAAACGCATTGCCGTTATCAGCGACAGTGAAATGACGGTCATTGACGAAGAGTATCACGCGCCTAAAAAGCGGGCGGAGGCAATATTCCCGTCTCCCGTTCCACGGAGTGAACCCGTAAAGAGGATGCAGCCTCAGCATTCAAAGCAGAACACGCCGCCCGTTGCAGTTCGGCACGAAAGCGATATACCTGTTGTAAAAAAGAAACGCGGCAGTATGATCGCCGCTGTATGCGCGGGGCTGTGCGTAGTCGGTGTGGGGATAGGCTTTATCGCGGGCAAAGGCAGTAAAAAAGATAATGAAAATATTCCTGTAATAGCGACGACAACTGCCGCTGAGGAGGTCGCAACTGCTGCCGCCACGACTTCGACGGCGAAGAAAACGAAAACGACAGCGGCATTGACGACAACTTCGGCAGCGACTACGACTGTCAAGCCGAAAGAAACCGAAAAAGATGAGATCATCGACAGCGGCGTATGCGGGAAAAATGTATCGTGGGAGCTTGATAAAAACGGTACGCTTACGATAAGCGGCTCCGGAAAAATGGAGTCG
>JAILFF010000133.1 GCA_024697705.1 Ruminococcus sp. | reverse complement strand
GACCTCGCACGCCCGCGAAACGGAAATCAATTTTGCTCCATATGTTGGTAGTCTTGTAGGGGCGCACCTATGTGTGCGCCCATTTTTTGGGGTCAAAAGGCGCAGTTTGCGGGCGCTCACGCAGGAGCGCCCCTACAAAATTCACAAATATCGTTATGCGATTTTTGAAAATTGATTTCCGCACGCCCGCGAAACCAAATTCGGTTCTTTGAAGATCGGATAAAAAGCCCGTTTCTGTCCTGAAACGGAAACGGGCTGAAATTATACAAGCGTTATGCGGATAGACCATATCCTGCGATCTTAAGCATTTGAAATCGTGCATCAGTTTGGAAAGCGGCGTGTCTTCCTTGCCGCGTTCTCTCACTTATTATTATATCACAAACGCCGCGAAAAAATCAATAGGGCAGTCACATCATATCCCCGATAACGTAAGGCAGCTCCACCGTGAAGCAAACGCCGCCCTCTTTGAGGTTTGAAACGCCAAGCTTGCCGTTGCAGAGATCGACGATACGCTTGACGAGCGCCAGTCCAAGCCCGTTGCCCTCCGTTTTGCGGGAGTTATCGCCCTGATAGAATTTGTCGAATATTTTCGCGGCAACCTCGGGCGGTATCGAGGGACCGTTGTCGGTTATCATTGCGGTGATGTTCTTTTCGTTTGAGAAAAGCTTTACTCCGATATGTCCGTTTTCGGGAGTGAACTTTATCGCGTTGTTGATGATGTTCTGCCAGATCTGCGCCATAAGCTCTTCGTTGCCGAAGTAGTACACCGTATCGAGGGATATGTCGAGGTCGATATTCTTCTTTGTCCATTCGGGTTCAAGCACGAGAAGTATTTTTCGTATCTGCTCGTCAAGGGAAAACCTCTTCTTGTTTGATATGGTATTCTGGTTTTCGAGCTTCGAGAGCCTTAATATATCGCTCGTGAGCTTTGACAGCCGCGAGGTCTCGCTGATTATGATCTGCGTATAATCGCGCCGCTCCTCGTATGAAAGCTCGTCGTCCTGCAAAAGCTTTGCAAAGCCCTGTATCGAGGCGAGAGGCGTTTTGAATTCGTGCGAAACGTTGCTGATGAAATCTCCGCGCAGCGTTTCTATGCCCGCAAGCTCTTCCGCCATGCGGTTAAAGTTGTTTATCAGCTGTTGATATTCCCTGTCCTTCGACTGCGGTACGCGCACCTTGAAATTTCCCCGCGCTACGAGATTTGTGGCGAAGCTGAGTTCCTTTATCGGCTTGACGATGCGGTTGCTGACGAATACGGTCAGCAGCGAACCCAGCGCTATGCAGACGATCATCGTAAGTATTACAACGAGTATCGTAACGGTATAAACGCTGTCCTTCCAGTTCGGATAGATCTTGACATACTGCCCTTGTATCACCGAGTATCCGATGACGTCGGGCATAAGACCGTCGTCAACGTCGATGAAGCAGTTCTGTTCGGCGGCGTCTATTTTTACGCGGTAGTATTCGGCGTCGGTATTGTTAAGGGTAGTCACCTCGGCGCTGTCGCCCGCTATCAGTGAAATTATCGTGGATAGATCAAGCTCGGTGATGATCTCCATCTGCTTCATAGAGCCGACCACCGATCTGATCTTCGCCTGATTGTTTTCGATAAGCAGCGGACGGAACACGAACAGCAGTGCCAGTACGGATATCGCGGCGGAAGCCAGCATGACGATAAAGAACATGAACGCGAATTTGAGCTGTAACGACAGATGTATTTTCATCGCGGCAGGCTCACACCTTTCTTACGGCTTTGTATCCGAGTCCGCGCACGGTGACGATATCAAAGCTGTCGTTGGGAACATACTTTTCGCGCAGCCTTTTGATATGAACGTCCACGGTGCGTTCATCGACCTCGGACTCCATGCCCCACAGCTCGTCGAGCAGCTGACGTCTTGTGAATATCTGATTCGGGTAGGAGAGCAGCTTGAAGAGCAGCATAAATTCCTTGTTGGGGATAGTCTCGGGCGGTGCGTCGCCCATTGAGACGGTCAGCGAGTCGTAATTCAGCTTGCAGGAGCCGACGACGAGCAGTTTTTCGGCAGCGAGCCGCGAGCGTCTTAAAAGAGCGCCCACGCGCAGGATCATCTCGTCGATATTTATTGGCTTGACCATATAATCGTCCGCGCCCGCCATGAAGCCCGACTGTTTGTCCTGAAAAGTCTCCTTCGCCGTGACCATCAGAACGGGCATATCGAATTTGGCGCTTCTGAGCTGACGGGTAAGCTCATAGCCGTCCATATTGGGCATCATAACGTCTGAAATAACGAGGTCGATGGAATACTTATCCATTTCATCGAGCGCTTCAAAGCCGTCGGCAGCGGGGCGCGGCAGATAGCCGTGCTGTTTCAGTGCGGCGCACATCAGTTTGCGGAGGTTATTGTCGTCCTCAACTACAAGTATCGAAAACATGGTATATTCTTCCTTTCTTTAATATTTTATCGTTTGATCGTTTATGGTCGTAATTTTTGTGAAAACTGCCTGTTTTTATCGTCGAAATCGGGCAGTATATACAGAAAACAACAAAGTGTGAACTTAAAGTAAATATATGGTTAACTTTTATATTTCGCCCGAAAACGCCTCAAAATGAACTGTCAGTTCATATTCGGTTCATTTAAGGGTGGTATACTCTATATCAGAAAAGAACACGGGAGTTCGGGTGATGGCTCGGACAAATTAGTCCCTTCCCCCTCATGGAAGCTTCGGTTTCCGGACTACTCCGGGTCACGACCCGAGTTCCCGTACCGTCTTACAATGATAAAACAGACTTAATCCCTTCCCATAATTCTATAGATAGCAATGTCCGCTGACGGGTTCGCCGCCCATTAAAGTCAGCGGATTTTGTTATGTTCATGAATCTTTGTACTTTCGGTTCAATTGCTATATATTTTAATGTAGGGGCGCGCATTGCGCGTCCGTGTTTGCACAACCCGCGCACACTTTGGCTTGCCCCCACCTCGAATAAAGTACCTGTCCCGCGCTTTCGATTTGCGAAATGTCGCCTGTCGGCATGAACACTGTTCATGCAAACTTCGTTCAGACCTGCTCTTTCGCAAATATAAAATCGGCAATTTCCTTGTTTTCGCTATATTATGCTGAATTATTAGATTCTGCGTTTTTGTCGGCTTTTCTAAAATTGCCGATTTTATTTTTTGTTCACTTGTGCGTGTTTTCAGGTCTTTGATTGATTTGCGGGCTTTGCTTTGCTGCGCCTTCGGCACAAATGGGGCTCTTTCATGCGTGAACGCGAAAGCGTTCATGCGATACCCCGCAAAGGGGGCTCCTCGCTTAGCGCGAACTTGTTCGTGTAGCGCGAACTTGTTCGTGTAGCGCGAACTTGTTCGTGCGGTTGACCCCTCGCCGGACCCGGCTATATTGTCCTTATCTGCGGCTTATTGTTTTGCGGCATTTATCATCGCATCTACCAACTTCTGCGTTTTCCATACGGGCGGCATGGATCTGTCCATTAATCCGAAATTCTCGCCGTTGCCGTGGAATGCGTTATTGTCCCACCACAGCATCGGGATCCCCAGCTTCCGCGCCTCCGAAATATAGTATTCCGTACACGCGATGCGGTCGTCGAGATTATCCTTGTTCAGCACGCCGAATTCCCCGATCATTACGGGGACGCCCTTCGAGATGAACAGCTCGTTAAGATTCTTTAGAAGCGTGTCGATCTCGCCCGTGTCCTTCTCGGCGCTCCATTTGTCCGTGCCGTTCACGTTCAGCGCGAAATTGTACGGCAGATAAGCGTGTACCGATACGATCACCTTGTCGTCGCCGTTGTCGGGCAGCCAGATGTCCTCCAGGCTCTCACGCCCCGAGGCTGCCGCGTAGCCCGTTACCATCAGATGACGCTTTGAGTTGTTGCCGCCGCTCGCCCTGACGGTCTCATAGAAGGTCTTGGCGTACTCCCCGACTATCTCACGGCTGCCCGGGCTGCCGCCCGTCCACTCCAAAGGAGTGTCGCGAAGACGCGGCTCGTTCGTTCCCTCGAAGATGAGATGCTCGTCGTAGCCCTTGAATTCCTCCGCGATCTGCTGCCAAAGCGCTTTAAGCTGCTCCAGGTCCTGAGCCTTGTCGTCCTCCGTCGGCAGATACCAGTTTTCGTGGTGAGTGTTCAGGATAACATAAAGCCCGTTGTCGATGCCGTAGTCAACGATCTCGTGAACGCGAGCCATCCACTTGGGGTCTACCTTGTAATCGCCGCTTTCTGCCATGTGCTCGCCCCACGAAACAGGTATGCGCACGATGTCGAAGCCGCTTTCTTTGAGCAGCTGCATCATGTAGGTACTTGTGGTGGTGGGCTGCCAGTGAGTTTCGGCGCCGAGTGTCTTGTCGCCCGTAGCGTCAAGCGTGTTGCCGAGGTTCCAGCCTATCCTGATCTCTTTAAGCAGCTCTGTCGAGGATATATCGCGAATTTCCATATTGACTTCCTTTTTTTCGTCAGCGCCGTCGGTCTGTTCGTCCGAGGGCGCCGAGTTTTCTGCCCGAGAGCCGTTTTCGTCTGCGGAAGCGGCATTTTCGGCAGAGGATGTTTTGTCTGCTGCGGCATTGCCGAAGCC
>JAILFF010000108.1 GCA_024697705.1 Ruminococcus sp. | reverse complement strand
AATATTAGTTTAATATTTCAAACACGGAGATTAAAATATATCTTTTATCTTTTATCTCTTATCTTTTATCTTCTATTAAATGCTCATTTATAATATTGATAATATTCGCCACATATTCACACTTTGATAACAGGAGGAATTATTTAATGAGAAGATCTCGTATAATAAGCGGACTTGCGGCGGCGATCCTTACCTTTTCGGGAACGGGCATCGTGGGCTACGCGAACACCGGTTCTGCCGAAAGCACAGCTCGTGAAACCAAAAGCGCTCAGAATTCCGACGATCTCTTTGACGATGACGATCTGATAGGCTTGGAGGAGACCGACGACGACCTCGGCGACATATTTGACGATGACGATTATCTTGACGATATCATTGAAGATGACGAATTCTACGATTTCAAGGTCGGCGATTATTCGTATCTTTTCGACGACGAAGATTCCGTCACTATCGTAAAGTATTACGGCAGCGAGGAAAACGTAAGTATCCCCATGACAACAAGCTATGACGGAAAAATGTACAAGATAACGGGGATAGAAGGCAATGCGTTTGAGAGCAACGATAAGATCAAGAGCGTTACCGTCCCGAACAGCGTTACCTTTATCGGCAGCTATTCTTTCTTTAACTGCTCGTCGCTTACTTCTGTCACGCTCCCCTCGGGAATTGAGAGCATCGGCGACTCCGCTTTTGCGCAGTCGGGGCTGACGAGCGTAAAGCTGCCCGAAAGCGCTCTGAATATCGGCGCAGATGTTTTTTCAGGCTGTAAGTCTCTTACCGCTGTCACACTTCCCTCAAAGCTAACCGCGATCGGCAGTTCAATGTTCTGCGATTGCAGATCGCTTGATTCGATCTCTGTTCCGTCCACTGTAAAGAGTATAGGCGACAATGCTTTTTCGGGCTGTTCTTCTCTTTCATCGGTAAGCCTTTCCGCGGGTCTTGAAGAGATCGGAAGCTATGCCTTCGCGGAATCGGGGCTGAAAAGCGTGACTGTCCCGTATACCGTAAAGGAATTAAACGCCGCATTTTACGGCTGTAATTATCTGAGATCCGTCATTCTGCTCAACGGATTGGAAAGTATTGGCGAAAACACTTTCTTCAATTGTCAGAGCCTTACCTCAATAACAGTTCCCGATTCGGTAAAAAAGATCGGAACGGGCGCATTTAACGGCTGTACCTCACTCGGTGTGGCTGCGGGCATGAAAAACGTCGGCGATTTCGGCGCTCATGTTTTCACGAATACACCGTGGCTCGCAAGCAGACAAAGCGAATCTCCGTTCGTTATCGTGAACGGAATATTGCTCGACGCCACAAAAACAACGGGCAGCGTTATCGTTCCCGCCGAAGCGACCGTCATCAACTCCTTCGCGTTTGAAAACGCGAAATCTGTCACAAGCGTAAGATTCGCGGGCAAGGTCGAAGCAATAAGAGCATACGCATTTATCGGCTGCACGTCGCTTGAAAAGGTCACACTCGGAGAAAGCCTTGACAGACTGGGCAAGGGCGTGTTTAAAGACTGCAAGGCGCTTGAAAGCATCGAGCTTCCCGCAAGCCTGCGCGTAGTACGAAGCGAAGCCTTCAGCGACTCCTACATTAGCAGCTACACCATTCCCGACAGCATCGAGCTTATCGACAGGAAAGGCTTTTACAATTACATAAGTGATAATTCCGACAATAAGACCGTTGATTTCGTGAACAAGTCGGGCAAGCTCTCGAAGCTCGGAATGGGCGACAGAATGCCCAACGCCGACGTTATCAAAATAGGAGAGGGAATCACGGAGATAGACAGCTGCTTCTATGTCGGCAAGGACGTCAAGAAGGTCTATATCCCGAAGTCGGTAACGAAGATCGGCGAACGCGCTTTCGGCTATTATCTCACGTTCACCAATCCTTACGTTAAAGAGGGCATCGTTTACGACAGATTCAACTACTATAAAGAATTTGATTATTCCTACAAATACAACAGAGACCTCGTGATCTATTGCTATGAGGGCACGGCGGGCGAACAGTACGCCAAAGACAACGGCTTCAAGCAGATCGGCGCCGAGGCCGGGATGCTCAAATACAGCGCCGCCGACGGCACGGGCAAATTCAAGTACGGCGACGCGGACGGCAACGACAAGGTCGATGTAGACGACCTCGTACTTGTCCAGAAGAAGGTCGCAGGCTGGAAGGTCGTCGGCGGCGATGGCTGCGATCTTGACGGCAACGGAAAATATGAGGTCGATGATCTTGTTATAATGCAGAAAATCGTCGCGGGCTGGAAAGTCGAGCCTCCCAAGAAATAAGCGAACAATTTCACACCAAAAAAGGCGGAGAGCTTCGGGCTTTCCGCCTTTTGTACGGCACAAAGCCTTGACTTTTCGACAGATTTGGTGTATAATCAAATTAGCAAATATACTGCGGAAAGGCAGGAAAAAGCATGGAAAAGAATAACAAAGCACTCGTCGCGGCTTCGCTGCTGGCGGCTGATTTCTCACGGCTCGGCGAGGACATCAAAAGGATAGAACAGGCGGGCGCCGACTGGCTCCACTACGACGTTATGGACGGAACGTTTGTGCCGAACATCAGCTTCGGAGAGGTGGTGCTCGAAAGCATATCGGGGATCATCACAAAGCCGCTCGACGTTCACCTGATGATCGGCGACCCCGCACGATATATCGGTGACTTCACGGTAAAAGGCGTCGGCTCGGTGACGGTACACCACGAATCCGCAGACGATATCCGTCCCGCGCTAAAAGCCATTCGCGCCGCGGGGTGTCTCGCGGGAGTGTCGGTAAAGCCGAAAACGCCGATAAGCGTTATCGAACCGTATATCGACCTCGTTGATATGATACTTGTTATGACCGTCGAGCCGGGATTCGGCGGGCAGTCATTCATGACCGATATGCTTGACAAGATCTCCGCCGCCCGCGCCCTCGCCGACAGCACGGGAAGAAATATCCATATTGAGGTAGACGGCGGCATCAACGACAAGACCGCCGCACTCGTCAAGGCTCACGGCGCAGACGTGCTCGTTTCGGGCTCGTATCTTTTCAAGGCAAAAGATCCCGCCGCCGCCGTCGATTCGCTCAAAGCGTAAGATCGCGCAGAACGCTTTTCGGCGCGTCGGTGAGAAGCTTGCCGTACTCCCTGACCGCCGCCGAAAGCAGCTCCGAACGCCTGCCGCCCCGCAGAGGAACGTCAGCCGCAAGCGCGTAGCCGTTCCCGAAGGAATAAAGCTCCGCGTGAGTATCCTCGCGAAGCCCGCCCGCCGCAGCGATGACCTCTTCGGGAGTTTTCACGAGCAGCACCGTCTCCTCGCTGTCTGGGGCGCTGTCCTGCGTGCGGCATGAAAGTCCCCTGCCCGAAATATAGACCGCCAGACCGCCGCCGTCCTCAAAGACCTCGGCGGTAAGCTTTTGCGGATAATCGGATACCGTACCTTCCGCGTGAAGCCTTGTCAGCACCGTGGCGATAAACAGCCTCGCGGACAGGCTCTCGGGGGAGAAATCGGCATAGCTGAGCCCCAGCCGCACGCACTCGTCAGCCGTCAGCCCGATCCGCACACAGTCTGCGGACACAACATGGATATCCATAAAGCTCACCGCCCTTCTGCTAACATATTATTCCCGAAATCCCGTATCTGACACTCAAAAAAGAGCCGGGCGCTTACCCGACTCCTCTTTGCTGTATCAAACCATCAAACCATTATCGTCATAACAGGCGTTTCCGCCTGCTTGATCCTGCCGTACCTGATGTTGAACGAAGGGCTGGTGAGGCAGTTCGTGACCACCACAGCCGCCGTGATATCGTTGCCGTTATCCGCAAGCTCCCACAGCACGCTCGATGTGGTCACGCGCTCGCCGGGACAGACCCGACAATGTGTATTCAGCTTGCTGGCAGACGAGTCTATCCCTACCGAAACGATCATTATCAGATCGTCGTCTGTCTTTATGGTAACATCGCAGCCGCTGTCGGAAACGTCCTTGACAACGCCTGCGGCAGGTGCCGTAAATTTCCCCGAGGAAGGCTTGACTCCGAATCCGTCGCCCAGGATCATGCTTGAAAAAACGTCGTTTGAAAGCCGTTCAAGCGGTATGACCTCCCCCGCGCAGCAGGAAAATACGGTCTTCACATTACTGTTCGCCGAGTCATTCTCCGTTAGGTTCCGAAAATGCATAACCGTACCCCGCTTTCTACTGTTAATAAACTATCATTCATTTACTAACATTGCTATACTTATATTTTAACAAATTATTATGGGAAATGCAATAGTAACACTAAATTTTTAAATTATTTAATATTTTATTTGGCGACAATCATAAATTTGATATCGTACTTTAACGTTTAATA
>JAILFF010000083.1 GCA_024697705.1 Ruminococcus sp. | reverse complement strand
CGGTCTGTTCGCACAGCACTTTCTTTACGGTGGGGCAGAGCGCAATCTTTTGGTGAAAATCGCTTCGCTCTTTCGCCAAATAAAATCGGCAATTTCTTTGTTTCTGTACTGTTTAGCAGATTTTATAATCCTGCTTGTTTTTGTACGTTCTTGCTGAAATTGCCGATTTTATATTTTAGCCGTTCAACTTGCTTTCTCCGCTTTGATTCGCGTAAATCCCATGTTTTACTGGGGAAAACCCTTCTGAAGAAGGGTTATCCCCCAGACCCCCTTCCTAAGACTTTTGGTATTGCCTTCACTTTGTGCTGTCTTTGGTTTGCCTAAATGCTCATTTACAGTCAGGAGATAAAGATCAAGAGCCCGACACTTATCCGTGAAAGGCTCTTTGCTATTCAGGGCTTGCCGCTAATGTCTGTTCCGTTGTATTATAATGTATAGGGGCTTTTCGGGCTCCGTGAATTTTTCGTCATAATAGCTAAAATTTCGGGATCACAAATTTGAAAAAATGAGAATTAATAGCATCGACACATTACAACGCGAAATCGAGCGGAGAAAACTTGTACTTACTTGTCTTTTTTTCTCATTTTCGGGGCAATGCGGCGCAGAAGCCCCATTTCGCCCCGAAAACCTTGAAAATCAACGCTTTGCGAGGATTTGAAAGCGCGTAAGGGTGTGTGTTTTCGAGGAAACAATATTAAAAAATTCGCATGGCGTTCCTTGTGTACTCATGCAAAAACACCCGCAAACGGAACAAAGCAGTTTGCCGTTCGCAGTACGAAAGACCTGTTGACAAAAAATCATTAAAATGTTATAATATATGGTGAAGCGTTTTTTGACGTTTTTTCGGATTTGTACTTACATATTTTAGTCTATTTCGGAGACAGCCGTGAAATACTGACGCTGCGTTGATGCGGCGGCACGGCTCGGACAGACAAACTACACAAATACACCGGAAGGAAAAGTAAAATGTTAATATACAGCAGTTTCTCCGATAAGGGAGACAGAGATATCAACGAAGACAGCATAGCCGTTGCGGAAAAGGACGGCAGATATTGCTTTGTGCTGTGCGACGGTCTCGGCGGTCACGGCAAGGGCGATCTTGCTTCTGCCTCGGTGACGGGAAGCATCATAGAATGTTTCAACGAGATCGGAACGGAGGATAAGTTCCTCGATACCGCCATGGTGAAAGCTCAGGAGAAGCTTCTTGCCGAGCAGAAAAGGATAGGCGCGGTAAATCAGATGAAGACCACCGCGGTAGTGCTCCTGATACACGAGGATAAATTCCGCTACGCCTATATCGGCGATTCGAGACTTTATCATTTCAGGAAAAACAAGGTCTTTTCAAGAACGCTCGACCACAGCGTTCCTCAGATGCTTGTGTACGCGGGCGATATCAAGGAAAAACATATACGCTGTCACCCCGACCGCAACAGACTGCTGAGGGTGATGGGCGTCGAATGGGATTCCCCGAGATACGTTATTACGGAAGTTGACACACTTCGCGGCGGAGATGCTTTCCTGCTCTGCTCCGACGGATTCTGGGAGCCTATCGTCGAAAAGGAAATGTGCCGTCTTCTGAAAAAAAGCGACGGCGCGGAGGATTGGCTCACGGCGATGAGCAGAACGGTCAAGGAAAACGGCAAAGGTACGAATATGGACAATTACAGCGCGATAACTGTCATGTACCGTGATTGATAAAAAGAGAAAAAGCATGATTGAATATGAACTGAGAACCGACATAGGCACAAGAGACGAACAGCAGGACAGCGCCCACGCACAGCTGACGAACGGATTGTTCACGGCTGTACTTTGCGACGGCATGGGCGGACATAAGGGCGGCGCTATCGCTTCGGGCATAGCGGTCAGAGAATTCATGTCCGCGGCGGCTTCGGGCTTGATCGACAGGAACAGCATTCCCGAATCGCTTATCTCATGCGCGGAAAAAACAAACAGGCTGGTGTTCGATCTCTGCGATAAATCAGGCGCAAGACTGGACGCGGGAACAACTCTCGTTTCGATCGTGATCGACGAAAACAAGCTGTACTGGCTCTCTGCGGGAGACAGCAGGCTTTATATAATCAGGAACGGAAAGATAACTCAGATAACGAAAGACCATAATTACTTTTACGTTCTTGACAGACTTCTCAGCGAAAGAAGAATAAGCGAGGAGGAATACCAGCGAAAAAGCAAGGGCGGAAACGCGCTCATAAGCTACATAGGTATTTCAAAGCTCGATATAATAGATATAAATCTGGAACCTTTTATCCTGTATCCCGGCGACATTATCCTGCTTTGCAGCGACGGACTTTTCAAGATAATGGATAACGATGATATTCTGCGGTGCATCGACGAACGCACCGACAGATCGGCAGATAACCTGATGGATTTCATCAGGAGAAGCGGAAATACGAGAAAGGATAATTCCACCTTTATAATTGTAAGAATGAGGTGCTCTGTGATATGAAAACTGTTAAATGCCCTAACGTCATAGGTCATTATTACGACGCGGATAAATTCGATACCTGTCCGCACTGCCTGAAAGCCGCGGGAAAAACACCCTTGCAGAAGGGTGCAGCCCCCCAGCTGCCTCCGCCCGCCGCCCTTCCGAACAATGCAAACGAGCAGGCGGCGAATGAGGATAAGGATAAAAAGCACTCCGGCGGTCTGCTTGCGCGCATTTTCGGCGGTCATAAGGAAGAAGCCGAAGAACAGCCGACGGCAAGCGCTCCCGAAGCTGCGGTGGAATCTCCCGCGAAGCTGCCCGAAAAAGCAGCCGACGCTCACGCTGCTCAGGTCGTTCAAGCCGTACAAGCCGAACAGAAAAACGCTCCCCCCGCGGAGAACAGCGAAAACATGGATAAGACCATGAAGGTCGCGACCCTTTACGAGGAGGATTCCGATAAAACATACGCGCCCGCGCTTTCCGAAGATGACGCGGTCACGGTCGCCTCGCTGCCCGCCATGCTTCCGCCCGAGGAACAGTTCCCGCCGCAGTACCCGCAGCAGCAGTTCCCGCCGCAGGCGCCGATAGATGTGCCTTCGGTAAGTCAGCAGATAAACCGCGTGGCGATGTCGGGAAATATCGGCGACATAAAAACGATAGCCCACTGCGGCTTTGAAGACGATATCGAACCCGTTGTCGGCTGGCTGGCGGTCGCTACGACGGCTGACAAGGGCGCTTCGTTCGAGATCAAGAGCGGACGCACCACCATCGGCAGAAGCGGAAACGGTCAGATAGTCGATGTCAGCCTTGAAAGAGACGCTTCCGTTTCAAGAGGCGCTCAGGCTACCATAACATACGATTCAAAAAAGGTGCGGTTCCTTATAAAGTCGAACGACGCCAATACGCTCGTCTATGTAAACGATGAACTGCTCATGGATTATACGGAACTGAACCCTTACGACAAGATACAGCTCGGAGACTCCGAACTTATCTTTATCCCTCTCTGCTCCGATAAATTTACCTGGAACGACTGATACCGAGGTTATTTGAAATGAAAAGATGCTGCAATTGCTTTGAAATGTTTGACGACGAGCTGGAAAAGTGTTTTCACTGCGGCTATACGCCGGGTGATCCTCCGAAAGAGCTGTACCACCTGTTTCCCGGCTCGATGCTTAAGGACAGATATGCCATCGGAATGGTGCTGGGCTACGGCGGATTCGGAATAACTTACAAAGCATGGGACACCAAGCTCGATACCGTCGTTGCGATCAAGGAATATTATCCGAGCGGCATAGTAAACAGAGCTCCCGGAACAAAGGAGCTTATCATCTACGCGAAAAAGCGTCAGAAGGAATTCTATTTTCTGAGAGAACGCTTTCTTGAGGAAGCTCGCAATATCGCGAAATTCAACTCCGACAAGAACATAGTCAACGTTTTTGAATTTTTCGAGGAAAACAACTCCGCCTATATCGTCATGGAATTCCTTGACGGCATCATGGTAAAGAAATACATGGCGGATTACGGAGTAATGGATATCAAATCGAGCATCGAGGTCACCGAGGCGATAGCGAACGCCCTGACCAAGATACATGAAAAAGGCATTATCCACCGCGATATCGCGCCCGATAATATCTGTCTCTGCACGAACGGCGACATAAAGCTCATCGACTTCGGCGCGGCAAGATTTTCTCTCGATGAAAACAAGCTGATGACGATAATCGTAAAGCCCGGTTTTGCTCCTCCCGAGCAGTACCAGAGCGTAAACGAGCAGGGTCCCTGGACAGACGTCTACGCCCTCGGCGCCACGCTTTATTACATGATAACAGGCGTTAAGCCCGAGGAATCGACAAACAGAGTAGAACACGACACTCTGAAATATCCGCATGAGCTGAACAGCGAGATACCCGAATACGTCAGCAATTCGATCATGAAGGCAATGGCGGTCGAGACGCATATGCGTTTCCACGACGCCAAAAGCTTTATAAACGGTCTGCATCAGGAGATAAGGGTCGTACCCATCGAACAGGAAAAAAAGCGGCGCAGCCTGAAGCGTTTCATGGGAATAGCGGCGACGACGGTGGTGCTTGCGTGCGGCGTTTCGGCGGCGGTAATGAAAGTGATAAAGGCAAATGAGGAGGAACATCTTTCGCCCTGTACTGTTACGATGTGGTACTGCAAGAGCGGTGACATCAAGGCTGACGAAGCCGAAAAAAATGCCTATGAAACCATAATCAAGCAATTTAATGACAGCAATGAATACTTTAGCAAGGTGACTATCGAGCTTAAAGGCTTTGAAGAGGAAGAATATGTAAAACTGCTATCCGATACGGAGAATCTGCCCGATATTTACGAATATGTCGGCACGGTCTCGGGGGGAACGCCCCTTTCGCTTGAAAAAGTCTACCGTTCGGAAGATGCCGAAAAGTGCAGCCTGCTTTCGCAGGCGCACGGTCATTTCGGCGGATACGAGCTTCTGCCGCTGGGTTTCAGCGCTCCCGTCGTATTCTGCGACAAGGTGCTTTGTTCCGACGCGGGCGATTCGGTATCAAACCCGGACAGTCTGCCGCGGGGAACGGGCGGTGTCAAGAGCTTCGAGACCGATTACGAAGGCTTTGAGAAGATGTTCCCCGGCTCGCAGTCGGCGCTGTCGGAAACGGCTTTTGACGATTTTGTCGCAGGTAACACGGCGTTCTACGGTTCGCTCACAAAGAATTACAGCCGCGTAACGGAAGAGCTTCCCGCAATGTACAAGATCATGTACTGCGATGCGAATGAGATAAACTGTGTTTACGAAAACGTATGGGCGGCGAACTCCACGGACATCGTCCATGACAGAGCGTCGTGGCGTATACTTAGATTTATGCTGAACGATAACGCTCAAGACATTCTGCACGTACGGAACCAGAGCGGAAGTCTGCCGCTGAACGACACAGCGCTCGGCGTTTACGTGTCGGTATTCAGCGATTACGAAATGATCTTTAACAACAAGGATAAATATGTTTTTGAAAAAAGGCTGGTGGAAGAATGAAACGCTGCATGGGGTGTATGGAGGAATACGACGACGAGTTTGACGTGTGTCCTCACTGCGGCTTCGCGGAAGGCACCGAACAGGAAAATGCCCTTCACATGATGCCCGGATCGATACTCGAAGAACGATATATAGTCGGAAAGGTAATAGGCTACGGCGGTTTCGGCGTAACTTACATCGGTTGGGACTGCCTGCTTGAGACCAAGGTCGCGATAAAGGAATACCTTCCCAGCGAGTTCTCCACTCGCGTTATTGGGCAGACCGAGGTCACGGTGTTCAGCGGCGACAAACAGGAGCAGTTCGCCGACGGTCTGAGAAAGTTCACCGACGAGGCGAAAAAGCTCGCGAAATATCATTCGTTAAACGGCATAGTAAAGATATTCGACAGCATCGAGACAAATAACACTGCTTATATAATCATGGAGCTGCTCGAAGGCGAAACTCTTGCCGAGATGCTGAAGCGCGAGGAGCGTTTTTCGGAGAACAAGACGATGGAAATGATGATACCGATCATCGAATCTCTCGATCTTATCCACAATGACGGTATAATCCACCGCGATATAGCTCCCGACAATATATTTGTTACAACAAGCGGCGAGGTCAAGCTTATTGACTTCGGCGCGGCTCGCTATGCCACGACTACTCACAGCCGTTCGCTGACGGTAATAATAAAACCGGGCTATTCTCCCGAGGAGCAGTACCGCAGCCGCGGCGACCAGGGACCGCATACCGATGTTTACGCTGTTGCCGCAACGATGTACAAGATGCTGACGGGTGTTACTCCTCCCGACGCTCTTGAACGAAGGGCGCTCTTTGAGAATAAGAAAAAGGACATTCTCGACCCGATAAGAAAGCACTGCAAGGAGATCGGCGAAAGCCGCGAAAACGCGATACTGAACGCCCTTAACGTGCGTATAGAGGACAGAACGCCCGATATGAAGGAGTTCATGGCGGAGCTTACGAGCGTTGAGCCGGTAAAGCGCCGCGCGGGAAACATAAAGAAGATCGACCTCTACAAATGGCCGGTATGGGCAAAGATAGCCTTTCCGGTCATTACGGCGGCGCTTATAGTGTTCAACGTGCTGTTCATTATGGGAATTAAC
>JAILFF010000154.1 GCA_024697705.1 Ruminococcus sp. | reverse complement strand
AGCCTAAGCGCATTGATACGATAGTTATTTCCACCCAGCATGACGAGAACGTATCGCTCGATAAGATCCACCACGATATGATAAAGTACGTCGTAAAGCCCGTAATCCCCGCAGAGCTGCTTGACGGCGATGTTAAGTATTTCATAAACCCGACAGGTCGTTTTGTTATCGGCGGCCCTCACGGCGACAGCGGACTTACCGGAAGAAAGATAATTGTCGATACCTATGGCGGCACAGGCAGACACGGCGGCGGAGCTTTTTCGGGCAAGGACCCGACAAAGGTTGACCGCTCGGGCGCTTATGCCGCAAGAAAGGTCGCCAAGAACATAGTTGCGGCGGGGCTTGCCGAAAAATGCGAGGTTCAGATAGCTTACGCGATCGGCGTAGCTTCTCCCGTATCGGTGCGCGTTGATACCTTCGGTACGGGCAAGGTCGGAGACGCGGCGCTTTCGGAAGCGGTAGAAAAGGTATTCGACCTTCGCCCCGCAGCGATAATCGAGGAGCTTGACCTCAGAAAGCCGCAGTACAAGGCGCTTGCCGCTTACGGTCACATGGGGCGCGAGGAGCTTGGCGTAAAGTGGGAGCTTACCGACAAGACAGACGCTCTCAGAAAAGCTCTCGGGCTGTGATACCGCGAATTAACAACAGATGAGAATACTATTTATCGGAGATGTGGTCGGAAATTCAGGCATTGAAATACTGGAGAACCGTCTTTACAAACTTAAGCGCGAGTACAACGTTGATTTTACCATAGTAAACGGAGAGAATTCGGCAGTCGGAAACGGTGTCAGCCGTGCGTCATACGAACGGCTGGTCAGACTTGGCGCGGACGTCGTTACGGGCGGAAATCATTCCTTTCGTCAGCGAGGTTCGGAGGAGCTTTTCGAGGAATACGAAACGCTGCTCCGCCCCGCAAATTATCCAGAAGGCGTAGTCGGCAAAGGCGTTTACGTGGCAGATATTTTTCCGCATAAACTTGCGGTAGTGAATCTTATGGGAACGGTTGACCTGGAGCCTATCGAAAACCCGTTCTTTTACGCTGACAAAATAATCAGCGAGCTTGACACGCCCAATATCATTATTGATTTTCATGCCGAAGCAACCTCGGAGAAAAAGGCGCTGGGGCATTACCTTACGGGCAGAGTGACGGCTGTTCTCGGAACGCATACCCATGTTCAGACAGCCGACGAAACGATCCTCGGCGGACATACGGCTTACATTACAGATGTCGGTATGTGCGGTCCCGAGCTTTCGGTGCTGGGCGTGGATATCGACCTTGCTGTACAAAAGCTGAAATATCACACGCCCGTGACCTTCAAGCCGAGCGAAAACGCTTCATTCATTAATGCCGTGATCATAGACATCAATGAAAATTTGGGCAAAGCTAACAAAATTGAACGTGTTATTATGAGATAATCAACAAAAAAGAAATCATATACTTGAAATATAACGAGAAATGTTGTATAATTAATTGAGAGAGATGTGCGTTTTCGTGCTATCTTATATTCCTTTTTCAGGATAATCACAAACCCTTGGCGGGAGGTCATGCTTATGGAGATATTAAAGGTTTCCTCAAGATCGGTTCCCAATTCGGTAGCGGGAGCAATTGCGGGAGTTATCCGTGAAAGCGGGTCTGTTGAGGTACAGGCGGTAGGCGCCGGTGCCGCAAATCAGGCAATCAAGGCTGTTGCCATCGCAAGAGGTTATCTTGCTCCTGTTGGCATTGACATGATATGTATCCCTTCCTTTGCGAACGTAGCTATTGACGGCGAGAGCAGAACAGCTATCAGACTTATCTGCGAGGAAAGATAAAGGCATATCACGATAACCGGAATACTGTATTAATGATTCGATCTCGTGCAGGGAACGCCGGAACAGCGCTCCCTGCATTTTACATTACTTTTTCAAAGGACTTAATGATATGGAAAAGGTCTTGTCCTGTACGGGACTGTCAAAATACTATGGCGGACTTCCTGCGCTTTCCGATGTATCGGTCAATCTTTTCTCGGGAAGGATAACCTACCTGACGGGCAGCAGCGGTTCGGGAAAATCTACCTTTCTGCGTCTTGCCGCAGGGCTTATCCATCCGTCGGAGGGCAGTATCACGGTATGCGGGATTCGTCCCGGTGCCGATACAAACGAGTTAGTCGCTTTCCTGCCCGACAGAGATTTTCTTCCCGCTGATGAAAAGCTGATAGATATTGTCCGATTTTACTCGGTGTTTTTCAATAATTACGACACCGACAAGGCTGCAGCTTCGCTTCACACGCTGAATGTCGATCTGACCAAACGTTTCGGAGATTTTTCAAGAGGTATGCGAGCCAATATCCAGACAGCGATCATAGCAGCAAGGCAGGCAAGGGTTTTTCTGCTTGATGAGCCTGCGCTTGCTTGTGACAGCGACTCACGGAAATACCTTATCGAAGCGATATTTGATAAAACAAAAGAAAACGCGGCAGTAATAATTTCGTACCCTGATTTTTTAAGCGGACCGCTCGGGTGTTATGTTGATGATATACTTATGCTGAAAAACGGCACTGTCATGTTCTGCGGAAACGTTAACGATTATTTGTGCGGCAGCCGTTACGCAAACGGCGAAGTAATTGAGGTAATTACAGAATAATGATAAATTCACTCAGACTGATCGTATATGAGCTTAAGCGTTCGACGCGAATAGCTATACCTCTGATAACGATACTTCTTACGGCTGAGATGCTGTTCTTTTTCGCTTTATCGGTTGTTGGTTCAAAAAAAATGCTGATGCCGGGAGGAGTGATATATACTCTGCTGCCCGGGATGTTTTACATGATCGCACTTATCGTTCCGCTTGTCTTCTTTCTGAAAACAACTGTCGGAAAGGATACGCTTTTGATTCGCAGTCTTCCCGTCTATCCTGATACTCCGCTTTCGGCAATGATGATCTGTTCCATAATTTGGTCAATAGCTGCCGAAATTTTCAGAATGACAGTATGCGCCTTCGCGTTGATAATGACGGCATCGGTCACCGGTATCAGCCGCCGTGAAATGATATTATTGCTTTTTTCCGTCTACGGGATGAGCGGATATGTGATGACGACGACAAGGAATATACTTGTCATCGTATGCTTGCAGCTTTTCATATCAATGATAACGCTGCTTGCTTCCATGTCTCACCGTCACAGGAAACTGTTAGCGATGATCTACGGAATGACAGGCGGCGCTATTATTTTATTTGCGTCTGTATTTCTGATGTCGGAAGGGGTCGAGGATTCCGCGACGGAGGCGACATTCTTTCATTATCTGCCGCAAATAATATGTTTGCTTTGTTTTATAACCTTTTTTGGTATCGTATCCGCATTCATTATGAAACATCGTCACGAGGTATGCTGACAATTTTTCGTTATCGCAGACCCGCTAAAATGTACGGATATACAGGCATGAGAAAATCAATGGATCTATGAAAAGAATAAACGCATTTCTGATATTTGTCGTATTGATGCTTTTGCTGCCCGCCTGCCATGATCTCAGGTCTGAAAGCGTTCTGAACGGCAGTGACAATTCGCAGATTCCCGAAACATCACAGAGCGTTAGCGCCGAAACGGTGAACAGTCACACATCTTCCGATGATCTGTTTTCCGGGAATAGTGACGCATTCTGTATAGTAAATAACAATATCCCCTTCTTTTTTGAATGTGAGATGACCGCGCAGACTTATCAGAGTTACAGTGACCTTGACTCACTCGGGAGATGCGGCACGGCAGTCGCCGTAATAGGAAAAGAGACTATGCCCAACGAAGAGCGCGGAAAAATCGGCAGCATTAAGCCATCAGGGTGGCATACGGTAAAATATAACGATATTATCGAAGGTAATTATCTTTATAACCGCTGTCATCTTATCGGTTATCAGCTTTCGGGCGAGAACGCCAATCCCCTTAATCTGATAACGGGCACTCGATTCTTAAATGTTAACGGAATGTTGCCGTTTGAAAATATGGTTTCCGATTATTTAACACGATCGGGAAATCATGTTCTTTACAGGGTCACGCCCAAATTTGACAAGTTCAATCTTCTTGCCGACGGTGTGCTAATCGAAGCAAAGTCTGTTGAAGACGGCGGCACGGGGCTGCAATTCTGCGTTTTCTGCTATAATATTCAACCGGGAATAACGATTGACTACGCAACAGGCGAAAGCAAAATATATGACGGAACGCCTTTGATCAATGGGGATCCGCAGACATCGACGGACAATACGGAGGAAACCAAGGATTATTCTTCAAATGCACTTCAAACCAGAACGGTCGAAAATGTCTCGCGTGATTATATTCTAAATACCGGCACAAAACGATTCCATCTTCCCGACTGCGAGTCGGTGGCGGATATTAAAGATAAGAATAAAAAAGCATTTACCGGCACAAGAGAAGACCTTATTCAGAACGGCTATTCTCCGTGTCAAAGATGTGATCCTTAGTAAAACAGAGCATAGTCCGATTTCAATCACGGACTATGCTTTTCTTTTTTGCGGCAAAAACTCTGAATGTTTCATAATCCGAATTGTTAAAGCCCACCCAAAATGTCCTCCAAAAGTGAACGTATTTTGTCAATGGCAGGCACGGTAATTTGTCAACGGCAAAATTTCCATTAAAAAAAGCAGCACCTCCGAAGAGGTGTCACTTTCCAAAT
>JAILFF010000343.1 GCA_024697705.1 Ruminococcus sp. | reverse complement strand
GGCTGTACACTCGGCGGTGGGCTGGACGGCAGTCAGCGGCGGCTTTGAGAAGGACAAGGAATACTTCGCGCAGGATATAAGCCCATACGCCGACATGATAAACAATACCTCAAAGACTGTATCAGACGACGATATCACGCTCTCGGTTGACGGCGTTGTTGTGGACGAGGTTCAGTGCAAGGTGGTGGTATCGGTCACGCCGAGAACCAAGCGCGGCGAGGAGATAGTCGAACAGCTGAGTTATTCTTCGCACGGCTATCTTGACGACTGCTATAAATTGCAGGAAAAATCCGAAAAACGCGGCGGAACGGAAGATGAAGCGCACGAATGGTATGTGGAGCAGGTGAAGAACCTTCCGCCGCACAGATTCTCGCTTTACTTCGAGAACGCGGGCAAGACCTCCGGCGAAAGGTATAATGAGGATAGCACCGACGCGGAAAAAGCGGACATCAGCTATGAAAACGTGCTTGATATATCCGACTTCATTTATTACGAAAATAATAACAAGTATCATTTCTACGATATGTTCACGTTTGAAATGAGCGACCTCGACCGCACACAGCCTTTGATACTCCATGAAAGAGAGTCGGGGCTTTCGATAGAGCTTGACCTTAACGAATATCTGAATACAAGCCCGACGGCGATAGATTCGCACAGGCTCGTTTCCGACGACCCGAACGCTTATGACTATGTTGTGATCTCTCCGCTTGCGATATATATCCGCGCCACGCAGAACGACCTTGACAGCGGCAGGATTTTAAAGGACAGCGGAGAGCTTACAAGCGTTACCGTAAACTACACGGACGGCACAAGCGAACAGCTTACCAATATCTGCATAAGCAAAAGCACGGAGGACGGCGAGGATTTCCCCGAGTTTGACACGAAGCAGGAAAGGCTCGATTATATTAAAGAGCATTGGGACGAGCAGAAAGTGACCGGCGAAACGCTTGAAGCGAGCGGCGATAAGCTGCTGACCCTTGACAGGATAGCCTCCGTTATTATCGACGGCGTGACTTATACGATAGATATAGGATAACAATATTTCTCGGCGTACCTATGGGTATGCCGAGATTTTTAATCATTAGTTTCCTTTAAATCTTGCTCAAATAATCAAAACGGACGGCACCGAAGCACCGCCCGATATTTTCGCCGTGATACGATGGCTCAACGGCACCTTCGTTACAATCACCGCTTAGTCCGTTGCGGCGTTCGGTTCGTCGGCACAAACGGTCGCCGAAGTATAGCCCAGCAAAGAAAAGCACAGCAGAAAGACCGCGGTCTTCTTCATGACATCAGCTCCTTACTGCTTGGGCGCAGCTGCTTCCTGATACATTATGTTAAAAGTCACCGTGTCGGAATAATTGCCCGCGTATGCCTTGTTCCAGTCGTCTTCTGTTATGGCTATCGTCAGGGGGCATTTGTCGCCCTTGAATTCAAGCTGCGCGTCGATCTTTTTAAGGCTGTCGAAATTCCCGTGATCGTCGGTTGTCACTATATCGTAGGGGATAGTTTTCTCCGCGTCGGCTTCGTTTTCAAGGGTGTAGTCGGTGTTAAGGTGTACTCTTACGAACTTGCCCGGTTCGAGCCGCGCTTCGGTAAGCTCGATGTTCCCGAAAGACGTTTTCTCGGCGCCGAACGGAACGTTCGTGTCGGCGGGGATAGTCACTATGTAGCTCGGCGCTACATTGATGGTGATGATCGCGTCAGCCGACTGCGGGTCGCTCGTTTAGGTAACGCTTTTGGCTTCGGCGTATGCGGTCACGGGCGCAGACATTATCGCCGGCGCGGAAAGTATGTATATAAGTTTTTTTCATTATCCTGAATCCGTGAAGTCCACCTTTATTATCGGGCAACAAAAAAGAGAACAATTCTTGCAGCTAAAAAAGGCTGCATAAATGTTCTCCAGCGGTCAGATATTCAGTTTTAATCCTGTATAGGGCGCAGAAACCCAAACCCCCGCAGGGGCTGATTCAAAAATTGGATTATGCTGAGGCTATGTTCCGGATATCGCGTTTAAAATATCAAGAAAGTTGTACCTCCACGCATTACTTCGCCCAAGTGAAATGATGACTCGTCCGGCGTGTTTTGTCAAATGACCGGCTATTCGTATGAGGTTATCAATGACAGTACGGATTCGGCGCCGCTTTACC
>JAILFF010000151.1 GCA_024697705.1 Ruminococcus sp. | reverse complement strand
GCGCCGCGCCCGAATTAGCCGCGAAGCCGAGAGCTTTCAGGTCTTCGGGAGCGCCTAGCTCGTCGCAGACGATGACCTCGGGCGACATCACGCGAACGGCGGTCATTATGCCCTCGTGTCTCGGGTAGCCGCTGAAAACGTCGGTGTGCGCCCCTACGTCGTTCTGAGGGATACCTCCGCTTGCGGCGGCGAATTCCCCGCGCTCGTCGATAAGGGTCACACGGCGCGTATTGCCTAAAATACGGCAGAGGTCGCGCAGCACGGTCGTTTTTCCCCCGCAGGGCGGCGCGGCGATGATGAGCGAACGCAGCCCTCCCGCAAAGGCTTTTTCGTAAAGCTCCTCCGCACAGCCGACGATCTCGCTTGCTATTCGGATATTGACCGACGATATCTCCTTGACCACCGTAAGCTTGCCGTCCGAAAGCACGGCGCTCCCGCAGAAGCCCACCCTGTTGCCGCCGCAGGTGATGAACCCCTCCGAAAGCTCCTTCGGAAAGGCGTACACCGAGCCTTGAAAGGCAGTCTTGAACGTATATTCGATGTCGGCGGAGCTTACCGTCAGCGTGTTTTCGGGCGAATCGGAAAGAGCGCCGTCCGCCGTGATGAAGTATTCTCTGTCGGGCAAGCTCGCCGTGAAGCGCCGTCCCCGCCGAAGCCTGAGCTCTCGGACGCGCTCTGCTTGAAAGCGGTCTATGCTTAAAGCGGCGGCTTTGAGCGGCTCGGGAAGAAGCGTCACCGCCTGCGCGAATTTTGACGACGTTTCGGTGTTCATGGCTTTTTCCTTTCTTTCGGGCTGACCCTCAGACGATGATTTACCGTAGTGAGATTCAAATCCCTAAATATATAATTTCAATCTCACTACGGAGAAAACACGATATACCGTTATTTTACCGTAGTGAGATTTTGATCTCATTACGTAAACCCCACGTAATTACACGCTTTTTACCGTAGTGAGAACGAATTTTATTTGTCGGTGGGAAAGTGATTTTTACGGTTTTCGCGGGACGAGGTTATCTTTTTTAGTGCTTGTTAAATTGTATGCAGACAAGCAGGCATTTATGCAGAAAAAAAGCTCCCCGAAAAATTCCGGAGAGCCTTAGTCTGTTATCTTTTATCCTATATCTTTTATCTTATATCTTTCTTCCGATGCCGTATTTGTTTTTTATCCGCAGAACGGTAAAGCACAACCTGTCCGAAAGCACGGCGATAAAGACCACGTTCGACACCGCGTAGGTTATCGTCAGCGGCAGAGAGCTTGCCGTAAGCGCCGCGAACCGCAGCATATTGAAGTAGCCGTCAGCCCAGAAGGTCGAGAAAACGTCCATAATGAGCGAATACACCCCGCCCGAAAGCGCCGCGAAGATCAGAAGCGCCGCACGGCTTTTTTGCAGCAGCTTTCCCGATAAGCCCGCCGCGATGCCGACTATCCCCCACGCGAGCATCTGATAGAGCGTCCATGAGCCCTGCCCGAAGTAGAAATTCGACACCAAAGCCGTCAGCGCCCCCGTGATGAACCCCGCATCGCAGCCGAGACACATTCCCGCCGTGATGATCACCGCCGTGCAGGGCTTGAACCCCGCAAACGGCGCGAAAACAATCCTCCCCGTGACCGAAAGCGCCGAAAGCACCGACACGAGCGTTATGTAATGCGGCTCCTTTATCCTGCCCGAGAAAGCCGCCATCGCAAGCAGCCCCGAAGCCGCCGCCGCCGTTATCGAAAGAGACATATTTCTGCCGCTCCCGCTGTTAACAGCACCCATACCCGCCGCCGCGCCGAGCGTCAGCACCGAGAGAATGAACAGCGCTCTTTTAAAATGCTCGTTATTCATCGTCAGCCGTCAGCCCCCTTCGGCAGCAGTCTATCAGCTGTTCGGCGGTGACGCAGCCCGGAATAATGCCCCTTGCGATACGCGCCGCTTCGGTCGTGAAAAGCTCGCCCTCCGAAAGAAAGGCGTTAATCGGCTCGTGAGCGGCGCAGATACCTCCGAACATCATAACGGCGCTGTCGGCGGTCTCGGCGGCAAATTCCGCGTCGTGGGTCACGAATATGACCGTCCCGCCGCCCTCAGCAAAGCGCTTAAGTATTCCCGTCAGCCGCCTTTTGTTCCCGCAGTCAAGCCCCTTTTCGGGCTCGTCGAGAAGCAGCAGACGCGGCTTTTTTATCAGAAGCTTCATGAGCGCCGCCCGCTGAAGCTCGCCGCCCGAGCAGTCGTAATGATACCTTCCGAGTGTTTCGGCAGAAAGCCCGAGCGTTTCCGAAAGCCGCGCAATTTCGCCTTCGATGTCGGGCAGGTCGCAGCCGCGTTTGATGTCCTTAAGAAGCGTCTTCTCGGTCAGTATCAGATGCGGGTCCTGCGGAAGCATGGCTGTCCCGCAGCAGCTTTTGACGCTCTTGCCGAATATCTTAATGCTGCCCTCGAACGGTCGGTACACGCCCGAAATTATCTTCAAGAGAGTGCTTTTGCCCGTGCCGTTCGCGCCGAAAACCGCTGTGATACTGCCCTTCGGTATCGAAAGCGTGAGCCCCGCAAGAACGTCTCTGCCGTGCTTCGTATAGCTGAAATATATGTTCTTTATGCTGACGGCTATCTCCTTATCGGGCTGATATTCTTTTGTCTCGGGCAAAGCAGAGGGCTTATTTTCAAGCAGATAATTTCTTGCGGCGGCTGCGTCTTTGAGCGGCTTATCAAGCCCGAGCGCCGCCGAAAGCCGATAGCAGCAGGGGAGAGCGTCCTCCGCTTCGGTGCCGATAAGCCTTGCCGCGGTACAAACGGAGTTTGTACACTGTTCGTGCGGCGGCACAAACGGATTTTGTACAAAAAAGCGCTGTCTGCCGTTTTCGAGATAAAGCAGACGGTCGCAGCTGCCGAAAAGCCCTCTTGTATCGTGTTCGCAGATGATGACCGTCGTGCCGAGCTCCGAACGGATTTTCAGTATGATATTGCGGAAAACCTCTGCGGAACGCGGGTCGAGCTGCGCCGTCGGCTCGTCGAGCAGCAGCAGCGAGGGCGAAGCCGACGGCACGAGGTATGCTCGTGCAACCGCCGCCAGCTGAACAAGCTGCTTCTGCCCCGCGCTGAGCTCGCTTATCCTCCTGTCGATAAGATGCTCCAGCCCGAAGTACGCCGAAAGCTCGGCGATACGGCGCAATATTGTCCCCCGCGGCAGCCCTAAGTTTTCGGGCAGATAGGCAAGCTCGGCTAAAACGGTGTCGGTGACGGCGGCGGCGTTCGGGTCTTGCCCGACATAGCCTATCTCGCCGACCGAGCGGCGGTTGTCAAGCGCAGATATGTCACTTCCGTCATAAATGATTTTTCCCGAACGCTCCCCGAAAGGCGCGATATCGGGCTTTAAAAGCCTAAGCAGAGTCGTCTTCCCCGAGCCCGAGCTGCCGCAGATAAGCACAAGCTCGCCTCTCTCCGCCGAAAAGCCGATGTTATCAAGGACTTTGCCGCCGCCGGGGTACGCAAAGCTTAAGTTTTCGGTCTGCAAAAGTGCCATTTTATACTCTCCATTATCGAAAACAGTACGGGCAGCAGGCAAAGCGCTCCGTACATTACAGCTGTTACGGGGGGATATTCCGACTTTACCGACGGATAAAACGCCGCGCAGAGCCTGCCCGCCCTCGAAGCGAAAACTGCCGAACAGACGGCGGTCACGGAAAGCGCCGCGCAGAGAACGTCCGCAGCCCGCAAAGAATACGTTGTCAGCCGCGATTTGGGCGAAAGCAGACACCCCCGCGCCTTCATGCTGTCAGCCGTCTGCGCCGACGATTCAAGCGCCGAAGAAGCCACCGACATGAACACGTTAAGATAAAATGCCGCCCTCGAAAGAAAGCCCTTGCCGCAAACGGCTCCCGCCGCCGGTGCGAACTTGTTCGCACGGTGTGCAGCGCAACATTCCTTAAAGCGGCGTATCAGCTCGGGAACGTACCGCAGGGTCAGCGTGAACGCCGTGCCGAAGCCCGAAAGCACCGTCCCCGACATGAGAAAGCTCAGTTTTTCCGCAGTCATCACCGCCGAAAATAGCCTGAACCACAAAAGCGCCGAGACTATCGCCATACCGTTATTCGCCCCGTACAGAAGGGCTTCGAGCGTGTAGGGTCGCCCGACGAGCCAGAACAGCGGGGTGTTCCCGAGCGTCACGATAACGGGGTTTATCACGCCCGAGACAAGTATTATCCCCGCATAGCCGAGAAGCTCCCGCACGGGCTTTCGGCATATCCCCGAAACGAGTAACGAAAGTACCGCCCCCGCAAGCGAAACGGCGCGGATAGCGGGAACATAGCAGAACACGCCCGTCCCGATGGCGGCGGCGAAGAATATCATCAGTACAAACGGATTCAACCGTGAAAATGCTTTCATGACCCACACCTGTAAAAAGTTAATAGTTGTAAGATAAAAGATATAAGATATAAGATATAAGATTTTTTTTGCGCAAAGCCCCGAACCGAATTAATATCTTTTATCTTACATCTTTTATCTTTTAATACACAATGTACCGCACGACCTCAGACTTCATGAAATGCGGTACATAATTTAGGACAGTTAAATTAAAACCCTACGCTATTACAGCTTGTCTTACAGCATCACAACACTTACAACACTTTTCCCAAACTTTATATATTTTTTCTTCTGTAAATTTTTTAAAGTTTGCCTATTTTGATGAAGTGTTGTAATGAAAGCTCTCAAAACCGCGTAAAATCAAGGGTTTCGGGCATTACAACGGAAACCGATTCCGATGTAATGTGTTGTGATGTATTGAACGTTTCCGTTCGCTGTCCGACAGCCGCAAAAGATATAAGATATTTTTTTGCGCAAAGCCCCGAACTGCATAAATATCTTTTATCTTTTATCTTACATCTTTTAATACACAATGTACCGCACGAAAAGATGTTCGCCGTCCTTCATCACGGTGTCCGACATACCCACGTCGGGGAGGGTGCCGTTTATCTCGTAGACCCAGCCCGAATTGCGCGTGCAGTCGCCCTCCGAAAGCCCTCCTATGCCGCGCACGTAGTCCGAGATACCCGCCATTCCGTGCCGCACATCGAGCATGATGCCGTTCTCGTCGCAGTAGCCGCGAAGCACGTCGAGCGCGGTGCTGCCCTCCTTCGCCGAACGCACAGCCGCCTTGCCGAACGTGCCGTCCTGCGGCAGAGCGGCGTTTTTCAGTGCGGGGTCGAGCTTTTCGTAATTTGCCGCTTCATAGACCGCCGAAAAATCAATGTCGAGCGTAACGCTTATCTCTGCGGCTGACTGCTCGGCGGCAGGGGGCGAATCCTCCGGCGGCGGCACCACCGTAGGTGGCGCAGTGCTGATAAGCTTACACCCCGACCCGCCGAGAGCTATCAGAACGGCGGCAAACAGCCCGATCATCTTTCTTAACATCATTATACGCTCCCCCAAAATAAGTGAATAGTTAATAGTGAATAGTGAATAGTTGTGGTGTCCGCTTCGCGGACGATATTATGCGGACGCAAGCGCCGCAAAAAGTTGTTGTTCAATAACGATAATCAGTGCGCGGCGCAGCCTGCGCATAATTCGCGCCGTAAGGCGCTCCTTAACTATTCACTATTCACTTTAACTAACTTTTCAACTATACACTTTTTTTGCAATGCTTTAGTATGCTGTACGGTTTGCAGGAGATTTCGCCGCCGCAATAAACGATGTTCAGACAATCCGCCTGCAAGCCGTCAAGCTCTTCTTTAAGGTCGGGAGCGCAGTCCGAGAAGTCGTAATTCCCCGCTTCGTCGCAGCTTTTCCCGAGTACAGCCGCACATTCCGAAAGCGCACGGCACGGGTCGGCTTTGAGCTTTTTTACATACAGGTAATGTCTGCAAGCCGCCGCAGTCAGCAGACAGACAGCCGCCGAAACAACGATTATCGGCACGATGAGCGGGCTTTCTTCCTTCGGCTGTTCCTCTCTTATGAGCATGGCGGGGCGCGTTCCCGAAAGCTCCCTGACGGGCTTGTCGGTGTTTTTTTGACCGCTGCCGGAAATTGCCTTGCCTACGGAGAAGCCCTCGGGCTGCGGCATTTCCTCGAGATAATAGGGGACAGTCTCAAACGGCAGCCAGCCCGCGCCGTCAAGATAATACTCAGCCCATGCGTGAAGCTCCTTGTCGGTCAGAGTTATCGGCGAACCGCTTACTTTGCCCGCCGCAAGACTGCGTGTCAGCGCGAAGCCCTCCGCGTACCTCGCGGGAATACCGTAATAGCGGAAGATCATCACCGCCGCAGAGGCGAAATGCGCCGCACTGCCTGTTTTCGTCTGCTGCATGAATTCGGCAAGCGAACAGGCGGCGGAATTGTCAAGCTCGCAGCCTTTGCAGAACTCGTAAGCCGCCTTTGCCGCCGCCGTTATGTCGTACTGTTCGGCATGGGGAAACAGTGTCTCCAAAAAGTGAGCCGTCCCGTCGGGAATGTCGAGATATTCCTCGCGGTAGAGCGCGTCAAGTCTGTTGACTGCACCTTCGTCCGAAAGCGCGGGGTCAGCCGCCGCCTGCGAGAGCCTGTCCGTCAGCGAGTGAAGCGCAAGCGGCGTTTCGACCGTAACGGTATTTCGCCCGTGCGCGGGAAGATTCAATTCGGCAGGGAAGTTTGCATAAGCTTGCTTATGCCCGCAGTCAGAAGAAGTCACGGGCAGATAAAGAAGCCCCTTGTCCGCGCCGATATTCCGAACGGTAACGCTGTTCATTCGGCAGCCCGAGTTCTTTGCAAGCGTGTAAAGCGCGGTCTGTGCGTCGGTGCCGCTTTTGGCGAGATATATCATGTCGGTGTGCGCCGTTCTGTTTTTTTCGCGAGTCCCTCGTGCCGTAAGCTCATAGCCCCGCCATTTGTCGCCGACAAGCTTGCAGCCGAGAAAGCCGTGAAGATACATAGCTTCGGGAACGTTCATAGACACTTCGAGCGCCTTAATATCGGTTTCGCCCGAAAAAGCCCTGTCGAGCGAGCCGTTAGCCTGACTTATCTTTCCTGCCGAACAGCACGAGACAAGCCGCTCGGAAACGCTCCCCGCCGCACCCGTGACGATAAGCGCCCAGACACAAGCAGATATTCCGACCGTCCGCAGAACAGGTTCGGCGGCATTAGCGAAGTTAATGCCGAATCGTTCGTCCGAAAAGGCAAGCAGCGCCGAGCAGACCGCGAACATCACGGACAAGGCGTCATCGGCAAAAAGCGCCGCGAAAAGCACCTCCGCCGCCGCAAGCCCGAGCCGTACAGCCTTTATCCGCGAAACGGCGGCAAAGAAGAACACCGCTCCCGCAAGCGCCGCGAAAAAGCATATCGCCGCCGCAGACGGGCTTTCCGTATCAAGCAGCGGAGTGAGCGTCTCCCGCCTGACGAGCCACTTGTCCGAAAGTACATTGAATATCCTGCCCGCCTGCGAGGGAATGTCTCTTCCCGCAATGGCGGCGGGGACAGCGGCAAGCAGTATCAGCGGCAGAAAGGCGGGTTTTCTTTCGGAACGGTCGCTTAAATAAGCCGCAGAAACAGCCGCCAAGCCGACGATAAGCGCATAAACGGGTAAGCCGAAGCCCGCGAAGATAAGCGAGAAGAACGCGGCGGCAAACGCGCAGAGAACTCGGCAGAGCGCCCCCGCGGAGACCGTCTTTCCCGAAGCGGGATCCGGCACAAACATTGTTCGTGCGGTCAAATTCATTTGCATACGACCTCCCCGTGCGTTATTCCGAACTGCGCTTTTTCGGCGGGCGCTTGTCTTTCAGCCGAAAGCAGCTGTGCGAATAAAGGTTCGATTTCCTCGTAAGAATTGACAGCCGCCTGTTCTTCTCCGAAAAAGACGCGGCACTTTATTCCGCGTGTAAGACATTCGCCAACGCACCCGAGCAGCAGCGCGGCGTTTTTTTCGGCAAATCCTTTTTCGTAGAAAAAAGCGAACGTCAGCAGACCGTATTCGGGCAGTCTTTCGCGCACCATGTACTTACCCATCTTTGCCGAGAGCTTCATGTGAATGTCGCTCATTCGTTCGCCGCGTTGGTATGTTCTCGCGCCGCAGGTGCCGCCGTCGGGAATTCCGTCGGAGGAAGTCGCGATGTGAAAAAGAAGCTCAGCGGGAATGAAGCCCGATGCTGCCTGCGGCATTATCAGACGGCTGACCGCTTTCGGAGGAACGCCCTTAACATACGCGGGACAGAAGCTGTAACGCCATTTCACGGCTGAAACCACGGCGCGGAGCATACCGCATGAGCAGCCCTCCGCCGCAGGTACGAGCTTTGTTTGTACAACAGCCTTATCCTGCGAGGAAAAGCGAACGCCCTTGATGACGGCGGTCTCGCCCGTGAAAAGGTTCGTAAGCGTTATGTCAGCCTTGTAATGCTTTAACAGTCTGCTTTCCTCAGCCGTCAGTTCGATTTTCCCTTTGCAGAAAGAAAGCTTCGCCCCGCGCCTGTCCGAGAGCCTTTCAAGCACATACATGACAGCCGCCGTTATCATCAGCGGGATAACGACCGCTATAATAACCGTAATAATAATCTGCCCCCCACTGTTGAAAGATATAAGATAAAAGATATAAGATAAAAGATATGCGATAAAAGATATGAGATAAAAGATATGAGATATAAGATATAAGATACTATAAATGAGCATTTACTTTAAGATAAAAGATTAAAGATAATAGATATAATACGCAACAGTGAAATATTAGTTTAAATTTCAAACACGGGGATTAAAGTATATCTTTTATCTCTTATCTTTTATCTTTTAAGTATGTGCGGCGGAGGGCAGCTTTTGAGTATCTCGCCGCAGACGGCACGCGCCGCACCGCTTTCCATTCCTGCTGCGGAAGAAAGCACAAGTCTGTGGGCGAAGCAGTCGGCGAAAAGCGCCGCGATATCTTCGGGAAGAACGTAGTCGCGCCCGTCGATGAAAGCCGCCGCCCGTGCCGCCGCCGCAAGCGAAAGCGCCGCACGGGGACTTGCGCCCTGAGCGATATTCTCGTTTGAGTGGGTAAGCTCGGTAAGGCGGGCTATCCATTCCGAAGCCGCGTCGGATATTTTGACCCGAGCCGCCTTTTCTCGAAAGGAAAGTATCTCCTCGCGGCTGCCGACAGAGCGAATCTCGGGCGCTCCCGTTCCGCGTGTGAGTATCATCTCTTTAAGCTCATCGGCGGTCGGTCTGCCGAGAGAGAGCTTCATCATAAAGCGGTCGAGCTGCGAATGGGGCAGCTGCATCGTCCCCGCCGCGCCGAAGGGGTTCTGCGTGGCAATCACCATGAACGGCTTTTCGAGCTCGGTGGTGATACCCTCCTCGCTGACCGCGCCTTCCTCCATCGCCTGCAAAAGCGCCGACTGGGTGCGCGGCGAGGTGCGGTTTATCTCGTCGGCAAGCAGTACGTGCGTCTGTACAGCGCCCTCGTGAAAGCGGAATTTCTTCTGCTCCGCGTCCCACATCGTAAAGCCCGTTATGTCGGAGGGCTGGGTGTCGGGCGTGAACTGCACGCGCTTTGTCTTAAGCCCCGCCGCCGCCGCGACCGCCTTTGAAAGCGTGGTCTTTCCGACGCCCGGGCTGTCTTCGAGCAGCACATGACCGCCCGCAACAAGCGCGGTAAGGCATTTCAGCACGGTATCTCCGCGCCCGATAAGCGCCTTGTTTATTTCATCGAAAAGCGGTTTTATCTCACTCATCATTTTCTCTTTTTCCTTTTCCTTACAAATAAAATTACTGCTCCCGCTGTCGTTACGGCAAGCCCCGCGATTCCCGCGGCGCACTCGGCTTTGAGCCGTTTTTCCCTCTTGATAAGCTCTTCCCCCGCCAGCAGCAGAGCTTTGTCCTCGTCCGCGATTTCGGCGGCGCGGCGGTTATGCTCGGTCAGCTGCCCGAGCTTTGTAAAACCGACTTCCTCCGGCGGGTAAAGATTTACGGTCGTTTCAAGATTAAGCTCGCTTATTACGCGCAGCTTTTCGCGTATCTCCGTTATTTTTCCATCTGCAAGCGCCTTTTGTTCATCGGTCGCGCCGCAGTAGTTCGCCCGTTCATGCAGCGCCCAAAGAGCTTCTTTATTCGCGGTGCTTGGCGAAAGTTCGCGTGCGGCGGCTTCGTCAAATTCGTCAAAGCTCTCGCCGCTGATTTTTCGCTGACTGTAAATATCCGTATCGACCGTTATTTCATCGAAAAGACCGTTGCCGTTCGCGTTCGATTCGGCAAGCGCCGCAAGCGCAAGAAGCGCCTGTTCGGTCGGGAGCGCCGCCGAATCATCACCGTCGGGAAGGTGCGAGAACCCTCCGTCGCGGCAAAGGCAGTCAAGCGCCAACAGGTCGATGGGTCTTCTGCCGTCAATTCCTGCGGGGAAATCGGCGGTGTCGTTCGGGCGGATATCCTGTGAACAGCAGCCTATTATGCACCAGGCGGCGGCTTCGCAGTTAGCGATCTTTCCGCTCTGCCACATCTCGGAAAGACAGCCCAGCGCCTTTACCGCCTGTTCGCTCTCTTTCGGGAGAAGTATCAGCGACATGGCGGTGAGGTCGGGGTCGCTGTCGCCCCTCATGCCGAAGCTGCCGTCGGGATTCTGCCGTTCGATAAGCTCGTCAAGATAAGCTGTGTAACTCTCGCCGCAGAGCCTTTCCGCCGTTCCGACCCAAATTATCTCGTTGACCGCAAGCTCATTAAGCTCGTATTCGGGCATTGGCGCGAACAAGTTCGTGTAGTCTCCGCCGCCCGTGAGCAGCCTTTCGGTTATCGCCCGCCGCGCCGCTTCTGTGGGGGAGGGGTCTTCGGGCTGTTCGCAGGCTTTGATGTAGGCGGCGTAATCGTCCTCTGTACCCAGCGCTTTTTCGGCTATCATGAACCAGTCGCCCTCGGGACTGCCCGCTGCACCGCTTTCGGCAAAGCCCTCCGCGAGCGAATCTTTTTTCAGGCGGCGGCGTTCCCAATCGAGGGCGTTTTCGACGAGCTTTATATATTTATCGTCGGTGAGAGTATATCTTTCGTATGCCGCCGTGGGAGTATCAATATTGTACGTCATAAAGCGCTCCGCTGCCTTTATCTCCAATGTCTCTGCCGCCCGCAAGCGTGAATTTCAGCACAAGGGAATTTCCGTCCTGAAGATGAATGTCGCTGAAGCCGTAGGTCGTGAAATGCCCGTTCACCGTGACCATCCAGCCCGAGCCGCTTGTGAAGTCGTATTCGCAAAGCCTGTCGGGGTCTGTCCTGTCGCTTATCCTTACCGTCGGGTCGTTTTCAAGGCAGCCGCGCAGGTCTGCGGGTATCTCGGCGCCCGCCGCTATGTTCTCCTTGTAAAGCCCGTACAGATAGAACCCGCCTTCAAATTCGCCGCGATAGCCCACCGTGAAGCCCATCGCTTCGAGAGCCTTTGTCACGGCTTCGGCGGCTGACTGCCCCTGAATTATGTCGATGTCCGCGCTGTCGCATATACTGCCGAGCCCCAGTACGCCGCAGTCAACGGTAAGAGCCGCACTTCCGATGACCTCGCCGTCAGCGCCCGCCGTGCAGCCTATTACGTAGGAGTAGTCGGAAAACAACCCGTCGCTGTCCGTAACGCGGATATCGAGCGTATTGTCGCCCGGGGCGAGCTTCAGCGCGTAGGTGGTGTAGGTAGTCTCGCTCCATGAGGACTTTATCTCCGCACCGTTAAGCCTTACGCAGATATTGCCCTTGTAAAGCCTGCCGCCGCCGCTGTCCCTTGCGATAAGGTCGAGGGTGAATATCCTGCTGCGCGTGCTTTCGGGGACGTTTATGTATTCGAGAAACGGCGCTTCGGAATCGGCTTCGAGCGTGATGACATAGCTTTCGTTTATCTCGGTATGCCTGCCGTCAAAATCGTAGCCGCCCGTCACGGTGATGATGTTCTCTCCCCGCGAAAGGGTGCAGACATAGCAGCCGCCCGCGCCTTCGAGCGTTCTGCCGCCGAGCTTTACAACGAGAGAAAGTCCTTCCGCATCATCTGTGCCGCCATCGAAATACGCCTTGAAAGCAAATTCGGCGTTCCCGGTGCTTGTGTCGCACAGGTCTGTAACGAACACGGGCGGGGTCTTTTCGGACTCTGCCTTGTCGAGCCACACGGTATATTCGCGGCAGGCGGTGATGACCTTTCCGTCCTTATCGGTGTACGAGACCGAGATGTATATCTCGTTTTTGCCCTCCGCAAGAGTTACGCGGTCGCCGAAGGGCTGTTTCATGCCGTCCAGCTTGACTTCGATCTGTCCGATCTTCAGCTCGGGGCAGTTGTGGGTGATGGTGAATTTAAGCTCGGGCTGGTCGTAGTGCTTTCCGTCGGTGATGTCTGTGGAGAAATAGACCTTGTCGGCAGCATTAACTTTGTTAATGCCGCCTTCGGGGTAGGTGTCCTTGCCCGGCTCGCCGGAGCTTTCGCCGTCGTCGGTGATGACGGTCTGTTCCTCTTCGCTGTCCGAGCTGTCATCGGCGGTCGGCTGATCGGGCTGAACGGCTGAATTTTCGGTATTTTCCCGGGCAGATGTACTCGGAACGTCGCTGCCGCTTTCCGAAGCCGAAGGTGTTCCGCCGATCGTTTCGGGAGCGCTTTCGGTCTGCTTGGAAATCTCTTCCTTGTCGGTATTATCCGTCTGATGTGAGGTCTCCGTGTTCCCGCCGCTGTCCGCGAGGCTCATGTTTTCCTCGTGCGCGGCTTCGGACAGACTTTCGCCTTCCGAACTGCTGCTTTCATCGGGCAGCCGCGGGAGCACGGAGGAGCTTTCTTCCGTGAAAAGCTCCTCCTCTCCTGTGATGTTTTCGGTTGAATTATCGCCTGCGTCCGTTTCTCCTTCTGCGGAGGAGCTGTCCTTCGTGTCGGCTGAAAAAGCGGCGGCGGTGACGGCGTGAGAAAAGCGGGCGGGCGTGTTCTCTTCGGATATTTCGGCGTCGATAGGCTTTAAAACGGCTGCCGAAAGCGCGGCTGCTGCCGAAGTAAGCACGGCTGCCGCTCTGATGATTATCCTGCCCGCTTTCATGCTCTCACGCTCCCTGGTTCATTGCTGTTACTTATCGGATGACCCTGTCTCGAATTCGTTGGAGGGGTCTCCGACTATCATATTCGTGCCGGTGTTCTTCACGGGTACAACGCGGAATCTGTAAGTTTTGCCGCTTCTGATCCCTATCAGTTTGACCTTGGTATGCTCCGCGCCGACGGTGGAAAGCGTTTTCCATTCATTCGCCGCCGTGCTGTAATACTGTATCATGTAACCGTCCGCGCCCTCTGACGGGGTATAGGTGAGCAGCAGACCGTTATTAGCGAGCTTACCGTCGGTTATCTTTGTCTGACCGAGCTTTGCAGTTATGAGCTCCGTATCGGATTCGGCGATGATCGCGGTCTTGCCGCTGCCGTCGGTGCCTGCGGCTTTTACGCAGAACCTGTATTCCTTGCCTGCTTTAAGACCCGTGAGCTTTACGACAGGTGTTCTCAGATCGGCAAGCTTTTTCATGCCGCCGTTGTTATCGTACATGAACAGCTGATAGGAAGAAGCTCCGCTTACGGGTCTCCAGCTCAGCTTTACGGAGTTATCCGTTCCGAACTCGCAGTCATAGAACGTGATCTTTTTTGACTCCGCCAGTCTTGCAAGGACCCATTCCGCTCTTGTGAGGTCGTCGTAATTGTAAACGAGCTTCTTAGCCGTATCGGAAAGCGAATCGTAGAGCTTTCTTGCCCTTTCGACGTCGGCGCGGCTGTCTTCGGTGATCTCGCCCAGCTCTTCGATAAGGTTTACCGTATCCTGATAATTGTCGAAATCATCGGCGGCGAGAACATCGTATTTCACTTCGGTCTTGAAAGGCTCGGCAGCGGTGCCGTCGGGAGCGAGACCGAATTCGTATGTCACTTCGAGCTTGTAGCTGCCAGCTTTGAGCGCTTTGGTCGGTACTTTCGCTTTTGCGTCGGCGGTAATGTCCTTTTCGGTGCCGTCGGCATAGACCGCACGAGCCTCAAATCCGTCGGTGCTGAATCTCTCGCCCTCTTTGTAGATGGTCATTAAGAAATCGGCTTTTATCGAAACGGGCTTCTTCGCTACGGCGAAAATGCTGTTGGAATCGTTTTTGAAGATCAGCGTGCCGTCCGTGTCGGCAAGAACGCTCGAAAGGCAATACTGCGAATAACCGCCCGCTGGGCTGAAAAGCACGGGGCAGGCTTTTACCGTGCCGCTTTCGGCAGTGACGGTCTCGGTAAGGTCGGGAGCGGTCATGCCGGGCTTGTCATGAAGAACATAAACATTTCCGGGCATCATGTTCGCGGTGAAGTAGACGTAGTTCTCGCCGCCACTCTCGCTGATAAGAGCGCTCGACTGGCAGTAGCCGTTTGTTTCCGCTGTATAGGCTATCTTGAACGATTTGGTGTCGATAACGGCTATCTTGTGTCCCGTGTATTCGTACCAGGCGGAGCTTCCGCACAAGCCGATATACAGTCTGCCGTTTGCGATTATCGGCGTGGAGCTCGACATTCCGGGAAGCTCAAGCTCTTCAACGTCGCCGATCTTCCCTGTGCTGTCGGTCTTGAATCTGATAAGCTTTTTCGCCTTCGAGGTAACGTAATAGTAGTCGGAATCGGGGTCTTTGGTAATGCCCGAGCGCAGGTCGCCCGAAAGTCCCTCAGCAGTTCCTCTGACGTATGCCTTGCCGGAGGATATACTTTTAGCCTTGCTCACGGCGACTATCTTGCTGCCCTCGCCGTCGCCCGAAGCGTCGCCGTTATCGGTGCCGAAGATGACAAGATTGGAGGTGATGCAGGCGCCCGACCAGTAATAACCACCGTTCGCGGTATAGGTCCAGGCGGCAGCCTGTTCCTCGTCGGGGGAAGACGGGTCGGTATCGGCAGTGGGTATGCAGACGAAGTTAGCCTCATCTGCCTCGCTGGTCCAGAAGCCCGTATAAACATAGCCTTTGTCGTAAGCGACCGTGCAGGCAGCCTGACCGCCGAGTTCGTCATGGTATACCCACAGCGATTCAAAGGTTTCGGCGTCAAAAGCCTGAACAACGCCGCCGCTCAATGCCACGATGATCTTGCCGTCGGCGTAAACGGGAGCCGAAAGTCCGTAGGACGCGGCGGAGGCGAGAGTGCCCTTCTTGCCGAGCAGCTTGCCCGTCTTCTTGTCGAGAGCGCAAAGCTCGGTGCCGCAGATATAGACGATCTCATCGCCTGCTATCGCGGGCATACCGGGAGCGTTCTGCCAGTCATCGGGAGCAGCTGCGCGGGTCACCCATTTTAGCACGGCGGAATCGCCCGATGTGGGCGTGTCTGTCTCAGTGACTCCGCCGAACGCGCTGACACCTGTCGTAAGGGTGCTGACCGAGAGAACGACAGCCGCGGCTGCCGCAGACGCTTTTTTGAACAGTCCTTTCATCATAAAAAGACCCTCCTTAAGTATTTTTCAGGCATAAAAAATCCCGCTCGGGGGCGGGGGAGAGCTGCTCGGAGAGAGCTTTGCGGCATACCTCAAAAAGCCCGTACCGCCTTGATCTTTTGCGGAACGCGCCGTAACAGCAATGATATACCGCAGCCACAAACCGACCGTATGCCTTCCTCTTGCCCAAGGCTTAAAACGGTTCCGACGGAGACAGTCCGTCACGCCGCGGCAGTTCTCCCGGCTTATGACCCGCATGAGATGCTTATCCTGCCGCCTTCTCGTTCCGTGTCGGAACAATGACCGTCCGCTGCGGGACATGGCAGGGTATTGAGGTCAATCACGGTAATGGCGGTTGCGTCGGATTTGTACCGACTTCCCATTTGATCTACTCGGCTGACAATTGCGCCTTTCAAACCGCGGCGAATCTATACCTGATAATAGATATTATATCACAATAGCCCGCGGTTGTCAATCGGACGGAACGATTATTCGCAAAAGCGCCGCAGCGTTCGTATCCCGCGACATGATCGAACGACCGAAGGGGTCTGCGCATAATATACAAATAACGACAAGCCCGATAGGGGGGCTTTGTAAGCGATCTGCTGTTATACGGAAGCCGCTGCTCGTTTCACCTAATCATTTTTTGCTATGAAATCGTGCGAAATGGAATTGTCTTTATCAATTTTTGTGCTTTTTGCTTATAATTCTTGACAACTCGATGTTGATATGGTAAGATTTACACAGACAGCGAAAAGGGCGCTGTTTCAAATAATGCAAAACAATAAAAAGCTTGCCGTGAGGTATATGGATATACGGTTTAAGGAAGCATATGCCGAGCGGTACTTTTACAGGAGGTAGTAATATGAAAAAAAGAAGACTCTTAGCAACGATCCTGTCAGCGGCTATGCTCGCAACTTCACTTGTAGGCTGCGGCGGCACTTCCGGCGGTGAATCCGGCGGCGGAAGCACGGGCGGTTCAAGCGGCGGTTCCGAGGCGAGCGGCGGCGGCTCCGAAGGGGTTCAGGAGATCTCCTGGATGTTCTGGGACGACCTCAACGCGACCGAAGACCTTATCTCCCTCGGCTACAAGGACACTATCGAGAGATTCAACAAGGACTATGAGGGCAAGTACCATGTTACTCCCATCACCACGAACCTTGAAGAATACTACAACAAGCTCAACGCTCTCGTTGCAGCGGGTGAGACTCCCGACGTATTCATCGTAAGCCCCGGTCCTCAGCTGACCGACTACGTTGCTCCCGGCTATGCCGCTCCCCTTGATGAATACCTCAACAAGGACGGCTGGAAGGATACCTTCACCAGCGACGCGGTATTCACACAGCAGACCTACGACGGCAAGATCTACGCCGTTCCGCTGAACACCGCCGCTGCCTGCTGCTTCTACAATAAGGAAATGTTCGAGGCTGCCGGCGCTTCCGTTCCTACCAACTGGGATGAGATGATCGCTGCCTGCGATAAGCTCCAGGCTGCCGGATATACTCCAGTTACCATTTCTGCCGGTACCGCATGGTGCCTGTCAATGGTAGCTGGCTATCTCTGCGAGGCAGAGGGCGTTGATCTCGCCAAGCTCGCCGACGGTTCCGCTTCCTGGGAAGACGGCAAGCTCGAAAGTGCCTGCAACAAGCTGCTGAAATTCTCCGAGTATTTCCAGAGAACCGCTGCCGGCGACACCAACGATGTAGCGACTGCTAACTTCTACAACGGCGAAGCTGCTATGCTTATCCAGGGTTCGTGGGCTATCGGTCAGATCAACGGTCAGAGCCCCGACTTCGAGGAAAAGTGCGGCGTATTCCAGTTCCCCGGCGTTGATAGGATCATCGCCAAGTCCGATTCGCTCTGCATGAGCTCTACCACCAAGTGCCCCGAAGGCTCCGCTGCTTTTATCAAGTATTTCACCGACGACACCGCTCAGAAGTATACTGCCGAAAAAGGCGGTAAGATCCCTGTAACGAAGGTTCAGTATGACGCTTCTGCAGCTCCCAAGCAGCTCGGAGACGTTATGAATATCTTCAGCAATGCAAAGGGTACCTTCGGCTTCTACAACGAGTCTCTGCCTACCACTGAGGCAGGCGCTCACTTCGACGACACCATGGTTGCCGTATTCCTCAAGGATATGACTCCCGCGGACGCTGCCAAGGACATGGAAGAGTATTACAAGGCTAATTGCAGAAAATAATATTAACTAAGCTTTCTAACCCTCTCTAATAAAAGAACAAATAGGGGCGTCCCCTACGCCCCTTTTGTTTTTCCCTCATGCGGGTATAATGCATGGAACGGGTTTGCAATAGTGCGGAATATCGTTCTTTTTGCTTCCCGCATTTACTGATTGCGTATTATTTTTTCCTATTCTTTGAAAGGAGTTGGTTCAGGTTGGACAAATTGCTTAGGAACAAAAAAGCCATCGCTTTTTTCATGCTTCCTGCCTTTATTTTGTTCACACTGGTGCTTTTTATACCGATCGTTCAGTCGGTGTACTATTCGTTCTGCGATTACAAAGGCATAACTGCCCCCGTTTTCATCGGGCTTGATAATTACAAGAACCTTTTATCCGATAAAACGTTTGGTATTGCTTTAAAGAACTCGTTCTTCTTCCTTATTTTCTCGTGCGTGTCGCAGCTTATTATCGGTCTTTTCTATGCTGCACTGCTGACAAATATCCAAAAAGGACGAAACGCATTCAAGAACATAATCTATCTTCCCTGCGTTCTTTCTTCTGCGGCTCTCGGTCTGCTGTGGATGTTCATATTCAGCCCGAAGCTCGGTATCAGCCAGCTCCTTGAAAAATGGGGCGTTGAGAATCCTCCCCTTTGGCTGATGGATACCAAGGGAACCATAATCCTGCCGATGTGGGTCATCGCTTTTGTTTCCCTGTGGCAGTATGTCGGACAGTCGATGATGCTCTACATGGCTCAGATCTCGGGTATAAGCAAGTCGCTTTTTGAGGCAAGCTATATCGATGGCTGCACTAAGGCTATGACGTTCAGACACATTACTCTTCCGCTGATAAGACCGATGGTAGCTACCGCTATGTCGCTTAACGCGATAGGTTCGCTGAAATTCTTCGATCTTATCTTCAACATGACGGAGGGCGGTCCCAACCACAAGACAGAGGTTCTCGCAACTCACCTCTATCAGCAGGGCTTCAAGTATTTCAAATACGGCTATGCAAGTGCGATAGGCGTGGTACTGCTTATACTCTGCCTGCTTGTAACACTGTTTATCAACAAGCTCGTAAAGACCGAGCAGTACGAGATGTAAGGAGGTACGCTTAAAAATGACAACTTCACAAACATCGGCAGCCGAGCCGATAACCGCCTCCTCGAAGAAGAAAAAGAAGACGGAATCATTTGAGGCTGTTCCGAAGAAACCCCTTACACCGATACAGAAACTGATCTATGCGTTTCTGGTGGTTATTTCCGTAACGTATATCGCCCCGCTTCTGTGGGTATTCAATGTATCGTTCAAGACCAACAAGGAGATCTTCACCTCGCCTTTTGCGCTTCCCGAGAACATCACATTCGAGAACTATTCGTTTGCGTGGACGGCGGGCCGTCTCGGAATAGCGACGCTCAATTCGTTCCTTGTGTGCGTTATCACGCTGATACTCAGCATGGTGATCGGTTCGATGGCGGCGTTCGGAATCGCGCGTATGCGCTGGAAGGGCGCAAAGCTTGCCCTGACATATTTCCTGACGGGCATGATGATCCCCGTACACTGCGTGCTTATCCCTCTTTTCACGAGATTTGCAAAGATAGGTCTTTCAAACTCCATCGCGGGACTTATCCTTCCTTATCTTACCTTCGCGCTTCCGATAACCATATTTATAATGACGGGCTTCTTTGAGAGTATGCCTAACGAGCTTATCGAGTGCGCCTGCATGGAGGGTGCGAATATCTTCCAGATATTCTATATCATCTGTCTGCCGCTCGGCAGAACGGGTCTGTTCGTAACGGGTCTTATGACCTTCATCGGCAACTGGAACGAGCTGCTGCTTGCAATGGTATTCATCTCCGATGACGCCAAGAAAACTCTGCCTGTTTCGCTGTCGAAGTTCGTAGGTCCCTACAACACGAACTATTCGCAGATGTTTGCGGCTATCATAATCGCGATCATTCCTACTATTATAGTATACTGCGCGTTCTCCAACCAGATCGTAGACGGTCTTACCTCGGGCGCTGTAAAGGGCTGATATCGGTACCAATATGCTGTAATTGATAACTGCGGACGGTGTTTCGTAACGGAAGCGCCGCCCGCTTTTTTATGTTACGGCTATCGGAACGGCTTTGGTCTGTCTTTAAATCTGTCTTTAAATAGTGCGCTTATTCGCGGAAAATCGCCGGTGTTGTCTTGTTAAAATAACCTCTGCTGATTGTTTACGATTATTTAATAATAAAATTCCGATTTTCTATTGACAGGAACTGCTTTTTAGTGTATAATAGAATCTGTCAGTTGAGAGTGATCGAAAAGATGAAACAAAGCTGACGCTTAACAATTATTGTTAGGGTGCTGATATGGCTCAGTCGGTAGAGCACATCCTTGGTAAGGATGAGGTCCCCGGTTCGAATCCGGGTATCAGCTTCTCGGAAAGCTTTGAAACTGTTGCAGACGGTTTCAAAGCTTTTTTGTTTCCGTTGACGCTGTCTTTTTTATTTAATAAAAAATTTCAGATTTCTTATTGACAAAAGCATGATTATAGTGTATAATAGTATTCGTCGGTTGAAAGACATCGAAAAGATGAAAACAAAGACCGGCGCTTAACAATTATGTTGAGGTGCTGATATGGCTCAGTCGGTAGAGCACATCCTTGGTAAGGATGAGGTCCCCGGTTCGAATCCGGGTATCAGCTTCCCGAAAGCTTTGAAACTGTTCCGTATGGTTTCAAAGCTTTTTTGTTTTATCGGACGCTGTATTTTTGAGACGGAGCCGAAAATGCTATTGACTTTTTCCTTTAATAAAGGTATAATATTATTGTGTAGATCTTTTAAGAAAGGTGATTTTGCTTAATGATAAAAGCGTTCAAAAAGCTTGGAGGGTTCTTTGCCGCTTTGCTGATAGGCTGTACCGTTTCCCTGACGGCGATTGCTTACGAGACCGATCGTGAAGAAGCCGAGCCCGAGATATATATTGGCGAGGTACAGATCGGCGAAGAAGAGTTCGGCGCGGTAAGCTGTTCCGAGGTCTTAAACGCGGCGAATCAGTCGCTCTCAAAGGACTTTTTTGTAAAATGCGCGGGCTCACGATGGGGCTATAACGAGTTGGCGCAGCGCAGCAACGGCGCAAAGCGTCAGCAGCTTTACGACCGTATGCTCGATGAGATGGTGAAAATATGGAACCGCACCGACAATTTGAATCTTGTAAAAAGCGAAGACGATAATTATAACTACGAGCTGGCATATATCCCGTTCTCCGATATCGGGCTTACCCGTGAGGAGGCGAAGGAGACCTTTAATTCTTTCCTTTACGACAACCCGATCTTTTATTATATTTCAAAAAAATACGGTACGGGCGCTTATAAAGACAGCAACGGCAAATACAAGGACTATGTGGTATTATGTACGTATAAGGAATATATGAGCGCCTCTGCCCGCGCCAAATATCAGTCGGAGATAGAAAAATATGTCAAGCAGGCAGCGGGGCTTTACAAAGCTTCCGATTCGGCATTTAATAATGCAATGAGACTGCATGACAAGATACTTGACACCATCACTTACAGCAGCGTTTCGGGTAATGCCCTTTACGACAATTATTACCATTCGCCGCATAATATCATCGGCGCTTTGATATACGGAAAGGGCGTCTGCGAAAGCTATGCCAAGCTGTATCAGATCGTAAACGGTTACTGCGGACTTGACAGCATTTATGTTGTCGGAAAGGGGACCGACGAAAGCGGCAGAACGGGAAACCATGTCTGGAATCTCATTAAGCTGGACGACGGCTATTACTACTGCTTCGACGCCACATGGGACGAAGGCAGCGACAAAAGAAAGTATTTTGCTAAAGGAACAGATACGTTTCTTTCGGATCATAAGCCGCTTAACTCGGGCTGGAGCAGCGACAGACAGTTCCTGTACGGTCTGCCATACAATATCGCATGGCATAATTATGAGCAGTCAAAGCAGATAGCGCGTAACCATACTCATTCCTTCGGCGAATGGAAGATGACGAAAAAGCCCAACTGTACCGAAGACGGCACCGAACAAAGGATCTGCTCCTGCAATTACGTTCAGACAAGGGCTGTCTGCGCGACGGGACATTCTTTCAAAGGCAAAATAATATCCGCAGACTGTACGACTTCGGGAATGTTTTTTGGAGTATGCTCTGTCTGCGGCTTCAAGTATACCGAGAAGCTCTCCGATGCCACGGGGCATCAGTATACCACAAAAACGATAGCGCCCACCTGCACGGAGGACGGCTATACGCTTCAGGTCTGCTCTGTCTGCGGGGATTCTAAGAAGACCAAGACCGTCAAGGCGACGGGACACAAATTTGCCTCGGAGAAGGTCTCAGCCACCTGCACCGAAGACGGCGGTACACTGAAAAAGTGCATGGTCTGCGGCTATTCGGTAATGGAGAACACGGAAAAGGCGAAGGGTCACACTTATTCTTCAAAAACTGTTTCTCCGACCTGCACGGAAGCGGGATATACCGAGCATACCTGTGTAAGATGCGGAGATAAGTATATTGACAGCAGCGTGCCCGCAAAAGGTCACAGCTTTACTGACAGGGTCGTTCCTCCGACGAAGCAGTCGGGAGGTTATACGGAGCATACCTGCTCGGTCTGCGGTATAATGACTGCCGACAGCTTTACCGCTCCTTTGGGCGGATTTCTGCTTGCGAATGTAAAAGCCGCTCTGCCCGCTGCGGCAGACCTTAAAGCTGTCAAGGCAACGGTGTACAGCAGCGACGGCACGAAGCTGTTTGATGCGCAGACAGACGCTAACGGTGCGGTATACGGTTCCGAAAAGCTCATTGACGGCAAATATTTTATAGAGCTCGGCCTGTCGGGCTGCGCGAAGAGAAGATGCTCTTTCAGGATAAAATACGGAGTTTCGGGTCTGACAGATGTCCTGCTTTGCGCAAGGGGCGATCTTGACGGCAGCGGAACGGTAAACGTTGACGATCTGGTGATAATGCAGCGGCTCATAGCGGGCTGGAAGCTGGAGGCGGTTTACAGCGAAACGGCAGATACCGACGGCAACGGAGCCTTTGAGGTCGCCGATCTGACGCTGCTTCAAAAGTACATCAGCGGGTGGAAGGTCAAACTTAATTAACACGAAACGGGTGAATGACATGGATAATAAAGGGATAAAAAAAGAATACCGAAACATTTTCGCGGAGATAGGAAAGACCGAAAGCGACATCGACGCCCGTTTGGCGGAGATAGTGGAGGAGTTTTTCTTCTCGGAGGACAGGATATATCACGATTTCGGCGAGGATATGGGCTATCTTGAGGACACGGGAAATCACGACGCCCGCACGGAGGGCATGAGCTACGGCATGATGATGTGCGTTCAGCTCGATATGAAAGAACAATTTGACAGGATATGGAAATGGGCTAAGACCTATATGTATATGGACAGCGGCGTTCACAAGGGCTATTTCGCGTGGTCGTGCGGGGTGGACGGCAGCAAGAACGCCTACGGTCCCGCGCCCGACGGCGAGGAGTTTTTCGCTATGGCGCTGTTCTTTGCTTCGCACCGCTGGGGCGACGGCGAGGGTATTTTCAACTATTCACGCGAGGCTAAGGAGATACTCCGCGCCTGTATCCACAACGGCGAAAGCGGCGAGGGCGCTCCGATGTGGGATCATGACAACAAGCAGATATTGTTTATCCCCGGCTCGGACTTCACCGACCCCTCGTATCATCTGCCGCATTTCTATCGCCTGTTTGCGGAGTGGGCTTACGAGGAGGACAGGGAGTTCTTCGCGCAGGCGGCAAAGGCAAGCTATGAATACCTTGCGAAGGCGTGTCACCCCGTCAGCGGAATGAACGCGGAATACGCCGAGTTTGACGGCTCTCCCTATTCCAAGCCCATGACGTGGTCTGTGGACAGGCACGATTGGTTTTACAGCGACGCCTACCGCACTGCCGCGAATATCGGGCTTGCCTACGAGTGGGACGGCATCGACGTGGGTCAGCGTGCGGCGGCTGAGCGCTTGCAGTACACGCTGGGTGTTGTGAACAAGGACGACCCGTTTGTAATCTACGAGGTTGACGGCACGCGCATCGAGAAGCCCGCGCTTCACCCCGTGGGTATGCTTGCGACGACGGCGCAGGGGTCGCTTGCGGTGAAGGCTCCGCTTTCGCTCGATTCGGAAGACGATGCTGTAAGGCTTGCGGCTGAGTGGGCTGAACGTTTGTGGAACGAGCCGCTGCGCAAGGGTGACAGGCGGTATTATGATAATTGTCTGTATATTTTCGCGTTTTTGGCGCTTGCGGGAAGATACAGGATTTGGTAAGCAGTCTGCAATTATAGTAAACGACATTGAAATTGCTACTTTGCGAACTTCGCAAAAGCATAAATCGGACTTTTACTCGTTCTCAAAGTGCAATTTCTAATGTCGTTTACTATAAGACTTTTGGTTTGCCTTCGCTTTGCTGTTAATTTAAATAATTTTCCGAAAGGAGCTTTATCATGAAGAACTTCAAAATGCTCATCAACGCTCACGACAAGCTCGGTCACATCAACCGCGAGATCTACGGACACTTCTCCGAACATCTCGGCAGATGTATCTATCAGGGCATCTACGTCGGCGAGGATTCGCTTATCCCCAATATCCACGGTCTCCGCAAGGACGTCATCGAAGCTTTCAAGCAGATAAAAATGCCCGTTCTGCGCTGGCCGGGCGGCTGCTTCGCCGACGAATATCACTGGAAAGACGGCATCGGCGAGAAATCTGCCCGTAAGAGAATGGTAAACACCAACTGGGGCGGCGTGGTCGAGGACAACAGCTTCGGTACTCACGAATTCATGGAGCTCTGCGAGCTTGTCGGCTGCGAACCCTACATTTCGGGAAATCTCGGCAGCGGGACCGTGCAGGAGCTTGCCGAATGGGTAGAGTACATGACCTTCGACGGCATCTCCCCGATGGCGGAGCTTCGCCGCAAAAACGGCAGGGAAAAGCCCTGGAAGCTCAAATATTTAGGCATCGGCAACGAGAACTGGGGCTGCGGCGGAAATATGCGGCGCGGCTACTACCTCGATGAATACCGCCGCTATCAGAGCTTCTGCAAGAATTATTCGGGAAATAAGCTGTTCAAGGTCGCCTGCGGTCCCGGCGGCGACGGCGAGGGCTGGTTCAAGTGGACGGAGGAGCTGATGAAGAACCTCGACACCAATCAGTGCAATGCTATCTCGCTCCACGCCTACAACGTGCCGAACTGGGAGCATAAGGGCTCGGCGACCGATTTCACCGAGGAAGAATATCTCACCGTGCTGCACCTCGCCAATTATATGGACGACCGCATCACTCACCACACGGAGGTCATGAACCGCTACGACCCCGACAACAAGATAGGGCTTATCGTTGACGAATGGGGCAACTGGTTCGAGGTTGAGCCGGGCACGAATCCCGGGTTCCTCTATCAGCAGAACACCATGCGCGACGCGGTCGTTGCGGCGCTGATGCTCAATATCTTCAACCGCCACAGCAAGCGCGTTATCATGGCGAACATCGCGCAGGTGGTGAACGTTTTGCAGGCGATCATTCTTACCGAGGGCGAAAAGCTCGTGAAAACGCCGACTTTCCACGTTTTCGATATGTACAAGGAGCATCAGGAGGGCGACTGCGTTTACTGCTGGTCGGAGAACGTGAACCTTGCCGAGAGCCTTAAAAAGAACGTCCCCATGCTGTCAAGCTCCGCCTCCGTCAAGGACGGCGTGATGACCGTGACACTTGCCAACTGCTCGATAGCGGAGGACGCGGAGATCGGCTGCGACGTCTGCGGCTTTGACGCGAAGTCCGCCGAAGCGGTCATTCTTACGGGCGAAGTCCACGAGTTCAACAGCTTCGACGAGCCCGATAAGCTTGCTGTCAAGCCCTATTCCGCAGAACTCAAGGACGGCAGACTGACCGTCAAGCTGCCCGCCTGCTCGGTAGTTACCGTTACGCTTAAATGATCCGCCGCAGGGAAATAGCGGAGTTGTACGGTCGGTTTTAAGAAATATGATATGACAATTGAGCAATTATTATTGAAATGTCCGCAATAATTGTGGAGCAAATACGTGGGCTGAGCGGTATAATATATACATACTTATTATTTGAAAGGAAGTTCAAAGCCCATGAAATTCTTTATTGATACCGCGAACACCGCCGACATCAGAGAAGCCAACGACTTAGGCGTTATCTGCGGCGTTACCACAAATCCTTCGCTTATCGCAAAGGAAGGCAGAGTTTTTGAAGAGGTTGTCAAGGAGATCACCGAGATCGTTGACGGACCTATCTCCGCAGAGGTTATTTCTCTTGAAGCTGACAAGATGGTCGAGGAAGCTATCCCGCTTTCCAAGATCCACAAGAATATCGTAATCAAGCTCCCCATGTGCGCGGAGGGTCTTAAGGCTTGCAAAAAGCTTACTGCTATGGGCATCAAGACCAATGTTACGCTTGTTTTCTCGGCGGCTCAGGCTCTTCTTGCTGCGAACGCGGGCGCTACCTATGTTTCCCCGTTCCTCGGCAGACTTGACGACGTAGGTTCGAGAGGTATGGATCTTATCGAGGAGATCGCTGATATCTTCCAGATCCAGGGCATAAAGACCGAGATCATCGCGGCTTCCATCAGGAATCCTATCCATGTTACCGAGGCTGCAAGAGCAGGCTGTGACATCGCCACCATTCCGATGAGCGTTATCAAGCAGATGATTAAGCATCCGCTTACCGACATCGGCATCGAGCGTTTCCTCAAGGACTGGGAGAACGCCAAGCACTAAACCGATAGAAATATCACCCCCATTCGTGATTTGTTTTTTGGCTGTGTTTTCGGACACAGCCTTTTTTTGTCCGAAACTGTAACGGCGCAAAATATCTTCGGTACGTTGACAAGCGGGGCAATTCGGTGTATAATAAATATATACATCATATACGTCAAATTTGGAGGACTTTCTTTTATGTATGAAAACAAGACCGGAAAACCGCGTGTGATACTCGCTGCCGTCGATACGGGCGAATACGACGCGGAGGTCTCGATGGACGAGCTTGAACAGCTCGCCGATACCGCGGGCGCCGAGACAGTCGCACGCCTGATACAAAAGCGTCCCGCCGTCGATAACGCAGCCATTCTCGGTTCGGGAAGGCTCGAAGAGCTGGCGGAATTGTGCAAAAACGAAAACGCCGATATGGTCATCTTCGACTGCGAGCTTACCGCCTCGCAGGTTAGGAATATAGAAAAAGCGACCGACACCCACACCATCGACCGCACCACGCTGATCCTCGATATTTTCGCGCAGAGGGCTATGACACGCGAGGGGCGCTTGCAGGTCGAGCTGGCGCAGTATAAGTACCGTCTGCCGCGGCTTGCGGGAATGGGCGTTCAGCTTTCGAGACTGGGCGGCGGCATCGGCACGAGGGGACCCGGCGAGACTAAGCTTGAGACCGACAAGCGCCATATCCGCAGCCGAATCCGTGCTCTTGAAGAAGAGCTTCGGTCGATAGGCGAGCGCCGCAGCCGCGTCCGCACCCGCCGCAAAAAGGACGACGTTCTCACCTGCGCGATTGTGGGCTACACCAACGCGGGAAAATCCACGCTGCTAAACGCCCTAACCGATGCGGGAGTTATGGCGGAGGACAAGCTTTTCGCCACGCTCGACATCACCTCGCGCCGAGTTATCCTGCCCGACGGACGGCGGATACTCATGACCGACACCGTGGGACTTATCAGCCGCCTGCCGCACGAGCTTGTCGAAGCGTTCAAATCCACGCTCGAAGAGGCGGCGAATGCCGATGTTATTCTGCACGTTATCGACGCCGCCGACCCGGAATGTCGTCAGAAAACGCAGGTCGCCGAACGTCTGCTCCGTGAGCTTGGCTGCGAGGGCATACCCACCGTGACCGTCTTCAACAAGTGCGACCGCATCAACGTGACCGATTTTCCGGGCGTGTGCATGATCTCGGCTAAGCACGGCAGAGGTCTTAACGAAATGCTGAAAGCCGTCGCCGAAGCGCTGCCCGATAACTCGATAAGCGGCAGATATCTTTTCCCATACGGGGAGGGAAGTCTTCTCTCGCAGATCTACGAGCTCGGCAGAGTGACCGACGTCAAGCACACGGAAGGCGGCATCGAAGCGGATATCACTCTTGACAGAAAATACCTGCGCCTGCTCGAAGGAGCCGCACAGATTATACGTAGTTAAAAGAAAAAGAAAAAACATCGCAAGTAAAGGCAAAACCAAAAATCTTAGGAAAGGGGTGTGGGGGAGAACCCTTCTTCAGAAGGGGTTCCCCCACAAAAGCCGGCGGCGCTTGCAAGCTAACGGTAAAAAGCAAAGCAGATAGCTCAAAAAATAAAATCGGCAATTTCAAGAAATTCTAACAAAAACAAACAAAGTGATAAAATCAGCAAAATTGAGCGTAAACAAGCAAATTGCCGATTTTATTTGCGCGGAAGAGCGAAGCGATTTCCGTGCAACGACTGCGCGACGGTCAGCAGAATCCGACCGAAGCAAAACGATATTTTGTGCAATTTGCAGTAAAAGTTCATTTATATTATACAAAGGATAATTACTTATGAAAAAAAGACAGCTTCGCTGGATGAAGCTTGATAACGCCGCAAAGCTCTACCCCGCTGCCAAACGCCGCGACTGGAGCAATATCTTTCGGCTTTCGGTGACGCTCGACGAGGAGATACGCCCGCCGCTGCTGCAAGCCGCTCTCGACAGCGTGATACCGCGCTTTCCGTCGATAGCGGTAAGGGTCAGACGGGCGATGTTCTGGTATTATCTTGAAGAGATACCCCGCGCCCCCGTCGTTATCCCCGATCACAGCTACCCGCTGACGCATATGCCGTTTGATGATATCTTGCAGTGCGCGTTCAGGGTGCTTTACTATAAAAACAGGATAGCCGTCGAGTTCTTCCACGCGATAGCCGACGGCAACAGCGGGATAATATTCTTAAAAACACTTGCGGCGGAATATCTCCGCTTAAGCAGCCATATCGAGATACCCTGCACTCAGGGGGTGTTCGACATAACCGAGCCGCCCCGCGAGGAGGAGCTTGCCGATGATTTCCCGAAGTTTTCGGGGCGTGTCAAGAAGAGCCGCAGCGAGGAGACTTCGTTTCAGCTGAAAGGCACACCCGAGGAAAACAGCTTCCGCAATCTGCTGATCGCCGAGATCGACGCGGGCGAGGTGCTGGCGCTGGCGCGTTCGCACGGGGCAACGCTGACCGAATTCATGGTGGCGGTGATGATCTCGTCGTTTCTTGAATTGCAGGAGGAGCGCGTGCCCGAGAGCCGCCGCCGTCCCGTCAAGGTGCTTGTGCCCGTGAATCTGCGGCGGCTGTTCCCGAGCGTGACGCTTCGCAATTTCGTGCTTTACTGTATGCCGGGAGTCGATCCGCAGCTCGGCAAATACGAGCTTGACGAGATAATCAAGGAAACGCACTATCAGATGTCGCTTGATATTTCGGCGAAAAAAATGGCTTCGCGCATATATGCCAACGTCAAAATGGAGCAGATGAAGGTCGTGCGCATACTGCCGCTTTTCATCAAGAATTTCTTTATGAAGCTCGTCTACGATCTTACGGGCGAGAAGAAATCCTGCATAACGATGTCGAATCTCGGAGTGGTGAAGGTCCCCGACGAAATGGAGCCGCATATCGAGCGCTTCGGCTTTACTCTCGGAGTTCAGCACACCTCGCCCAACAACTGCGGCATGATCTCCTACGGCGGAAAGCTCTATATCGAGATGATACGCAGTATAAAGGAGCCTGTTCTCGAACAGAAGTTCCTGCTTAAACTGCGGGATATGGGTCTGCATATCAAGGTGGAATCCAATTACAGCCACGACCAAGAAGTGAACAGTGAATAGTGAACAGTGAACAGTTAAGGAGCCGCTTCGCGGCATAATATGCAGAAGCAGGCACGAACAAGTTCGTGAAGCTCTGCACTCGATTTTCACAGTTGAGCGACAACTATCATTAGTGCGGGGCGACGCCTCCGCATAATATGCGCCGCAGGCGCACCTTAACTATTAACTATTCACTATTAACTATTAACTTTTATCAGGTGTAAGGAAGTGAAAATATGTATTGTATCAAATGCGGGGTGGAGCTTGCCGACAGCGAGGACAGATGTCCCCTGTGCGGAACAACGGTTTATCACCCAGATATAGAAAAACCGAATGCGGAGCCGCTGTTTCCCGATAATCCGCCCGAGCCGCATTACACCGTGACGAGGTGGGGCGGACTTTTCATACTGACCTCGCTGTTTTTGCTGGGGCTTACCATGCCGCTTATCTGCGACCTGAGCATGAACGGCGGAGTGACATGGTCGGGTGTGGTAATGGGAGCGATAGGGCTTGCGTATGTCATAACGGTGCTGCCGTTCTGGTTCAAGTCGCCGAATCCCGTGGTGTTCGTGCCGATAGACTTTGCCGCCTGCGGGCTGTTCCTGTTCTATCTGAATCTCTGCACGGGTGGGAACTGGTTCCTTAAATTCGCGCTGCCGACGGTGGGAATGGTGTGCGTTATCACAACGGCTGTGATAACGCTGTGCAGGTATCTGCGGCGGGGGTATCTGTTCATTTTCGGGGGAGCGACGATCCTTTCGGGGATAAGCGTCCTCGTGATGGAATGGCTGCTGAATCAGACCTTCGGGCTGCACAATAAGCTTGTTTGGTCGATATATCCGTTTGCGGCGGCGATCCTTATCGGCTTGCTGCTTTTGATAATCGCGGTTAGTCCGAAGCTGAGAGCTTCATTGCAGAAGAAGTTTTTTGTATAGCTGATCTTATTCGAGCGGCACTTTCGCCTTGTTTACAAGCTTCATGAGTATCTCGTCCTTATTCTCCTTGGCTATCTTTGCTTCCGAGGTCAGAGTAAGCCTGTGTCCGAGAACGAACGGCGCTGTTGCCTTTACATCGTCGGGCTTGACAAAATCACGCCCTTCGATAAACGCTCTCGCACGGGAAGCCATCACAAGCTGCGTCACCGCTCTCGGGCTTGCCCCCAGCACGAACCGCTTTTCGGTTCTTGTCATTTCGGCAATGTTCCGCGCATACAGTATCACATTGTCCTTGACGGCGACCTTTTCCGACTGCTCTTTCAGCGTAATAATGTCCTCCGCGGTCATCACGCTTTCGATCGTTTCGACGGTCTTGCCGCCGAGCATATTTTTCGTCATGCGCAGCTCTTCCGATTCGTCGGGATAATCAAGCGTTATCTTCATCATGAATCTGTCTATCTGCGCTTCGGGGAGCGGATATGTACCCATGAACGAAGCGGGGTTCTGCGTCGCTATGACCATGAACGGCTGCGGCAGAGGGTGTATCACGCCGTTTACGGTGGTCTGCTGCTCCGCCATCGCTTCGAGAAGGCTTGCCTGCGTTTTCGGGGAGGTGCGGTTTATCTCGTCAGCAAGGACTATCTGATGCATGACGGCGCCCTCGCGGTATTCAAACTCGCCTGTTTTCATGTTGAATATCTCTGTGCCCGTAACATCGGTGGGCAGAGTATCGGGCGTGAACTGGATCCTGCCGAAGTCGCATCTGACCGACCTTGCGAGAACGGAGGCAAGCGTAGTCTTTCCTACGCCGGGGATACCTTCAAGAAGTATGTGTCCGCCCGCAAAAAGGCATATCAGCAGATTGTCTATCGTTTCTTCCTTGCCGACAAAGTATTCGGCTATGTGTTTTTTAAGCTTGGCTATCATCTGTTGGTTCTCCTTATAAGACGTTTGAGAATGGTAAAAGGTCTGTGATCCTGTTATCATTATACCACAAGGCGTGAATTAAATCAAGTGAGCTTTCACTTGTTCGCCATTTTTAAAAAAGAAAAAGGTCTGTTCCCACGCGGGTACAGACCTTTTATCATATTCGGGGATAAAGAAACGCCTTTACTTCTTGTTCGCTTTGACCTGCAATTTTTTGCCGCTGTGGCAGATCGCTATCATGCCGGGACCCGTGTGCGCTCCGATTATCGGAGTAAGCGTTCTGCGGCGTATCTCGCCTCTCGGATTGAAGCGGCTTATCATCTCCGCTACGTCGGCGGCGTCTGATTCGTTGTCGCCATCGACAATATAGATAGGGTCGTCGCTGTTGTCGTAATGCATCTTGAAAAGCTCGAAGATCATATCCTTGGCGTTATCAAGCCCGCGGGCGTTCTTGTAGGAAACGATCTGACCCATTTCATCGAGCATCAGGATCGGCTTGACCTTCATCATCTTGCCGAAGAGCGATTTAAGCCCGCTGATCCTTCCGCCGCGTTTTAGGTAGTCAAGATCCTGAACGAAGAACCAGATGTGAACATGACCGTGAAGCATATTCAGATATTGGCAGTTCTCCTCCAGTGTCAGACCTTCCGCCTTTTTGCGCAAAGCAGTTTCTATATATACGCCCATTCCGCCCGTGGCGCAGAGAGAATCCACCACGCAGATCTGTACATCGGGATATTCTGTCATTATCTGTCGTCTGGCGTTCATAGCAGCATCGTAGGACACCGAAAGACCGCTCGAAAGCGAGATGTAGAGGACGGATATCCCCTGTTTGGCGTAGGAGCGGAAATATTTTTCGTACTCCTCCTGAGATATCTCCGTGGTCTTGGTGAGGTCGCCCTGTCTTTGGCTGTAATAGAAGTCCAAATAGTCGGAGGATGAAAGAAATCCCGAAAAAGTTTTCATTTCGTCGCCAAGACTGTATCCCATCGGTATTATTTTTATTCCGCCGACTCTTGCGGTCTCAAGATCAACGTCGGCAGACGCATCGGAAATTATTACATAGTTAGTGTCCTTAGTTCCCATAAAGAACCTCCTCCGAGAGTTATTTGCATATCATTCGGGAAAAATCCCTATGAAAACAATTATAGCATAAAACGGACAAAAAATCTACATAAATATATGAATATTTAGGCTCTTTTTATG
>JAILFF010000288.1 GCA_024697705.1 Ruminococcus sp. | reverse complement strand
ACAGTCGAAAACATCTCGGAAAGAGAAAGTTGAACGGTTAAAATATAAAATCGGCAATTTGTAAGAAAACCTACAAAAAGGCGCAAGTAAATGATTCTGCAAGTCAGAGCAAGAACAAGGAAATTGCCGATTTTATTTTGGTCGGTCAGCTTCTCTTTTTACATATGATTTGCGTTCTTGGTGGGCTTTCGTGGGGGAAACCCTTCTGAAGAAGGGTTCTCCCCCACACCCCCTTCCTAAGACTTTTGGTTTGCTTTCACTTTGAGTTGTTTTTTCGTTTTTGCTTTTTATGCCGCCTCTACCTCCGCATCAAGCAGCTCGATATACGTGAAAACACCCTCTTTATAACTGTGGAATCTTCCCGTAATGATTATCTCACTCTCTAACGGCGGAAAATCATCGGGGTATTTTTTGTCGTCACCCGGAACGAACTCTATCCCCTGCGAGCAGCACGCGGTGGCGTCCTGCACCAGCGCCGCAAAATAATCCCTGTCATTTTCATGCGTATAAGCAAACGTTCCCTTCGCACGGATCATCTTGTCCGTGTATAAGTCGGGATTCGTCACCATGTCGTATACCTGCGAATACGTCATCGTGGCGTTCAAAAGCGTGAGGTCAACGTCGATATCGCCGTTCTTAGCGTCTATCTCCTCCGCAAAGGACTTTGTCTCGACAGGCGGCACATAGCTCAGATAATCGTCGATCTCGCTCTCGTCCGATGAAGTATCTTCCGCCGAAACGGTCGTTTCAGCCGCCGCGGTCGTCGTGGTCGCCGCAGTAGTCGTTGCGGCGGTGGTCAGGGCAGCCGCCGCAACGCTTTCGTTTCTCTCGATCAGCGTGTCGGTCGCCGAGGTGTCACCGCACGAGCAAAGCGCCGCCGCTGTCACTACCGAAATAATTACCGCCGAAATTTTGCCAAACATGGCTTATCTCTCCTTTATCATGGATATTACCCTGAAAACAATAAATACCGCAATATCCGCGCAGACTATCGTCGAGCCGACAGGCGTAGAAAACAGCACCGAAAGCACTATCCCCGCCGCCGCGCATATCACCGAAATTACCGCCGAACAGATTATCACCTGCTTGAAGCTGCGGAAAAGGCTCATTGCCGAAAGCGCGGGGAAGATTATCAGCGCCGAAATAAGCAGCGATCCCACAAGATTCATCGCCAGTACGATGATGAGCGCCGTCACCACCGCGATAAGCAGGTTGAATGCGTCAGCCTTTACGCCCGTCGCTTTTGCGAAGCTCTCGTCGAAGGTCACGGCGAAAATGCGGTTGTAGAATATCACGAACACGGCTATGACCACCGCCGCCATCGCTATGCAGACCCACACCTCGCTCTTCGTCAGCGTGAGTATCGACTGCGAGCCGAAAAGCGTGCTGCACACGTCGCCTGCCACGTTCGCCGATTTTGAAAAGGCGTTTATCAGCATATACCCGACCGCCAGCGCTCCGACCGAGATCATCGCCACTGCCGCGTCGCCCTTGATCTTGGCGTTCTGCCCCGTTCGCAGAAGCAGTATCGCCGAAATTACCGTCACGGGGATTATGATTATCATTTTGTTCGTCAGCCCCGCGACTATCGCCACCGCCATTGCGCCGAATGCAACGTGCGAAAGCCCGTCGCCGATGAATGAAAAGCGCTTAAGCACCAAAGTCACCCCGAGAAGCGACGAGCAGAGCGCTATCAGCAGCCCGACGATCATCGCGTACTGCACAAAGGGAAACGAAAAATAATAAACAAGCGTGTTCCAAAGCTCGGTCATCAGGTGTTTTCCCCTTTCTGCGAATCATTATTTTTGCTTTCGGTCTCGCGTTCAGCCTCGCCCGATTCGAGAAACGAGCGTCCCGCGTGGCTGACGAGGTAATCGTCCTTACTGCCGAAGAAAAGCTGTCTGCGGCTGCCGATGTGAAGGATATTGGTCGCGTACTTAATAACGTTTATATCGTGAGACACCATTATAATAGTAATGCCGCTTTTATTGAGATCTGCGATTATCTCGTAAAGCTCGATTTGTGCGCGGGGGTCGAGACCTGTCACGGGCTCATCGAGCAGGAGCATTTCGCTTGTCGCGCAGAGCGCACGGGCGAGAAGCACTCGCTGCTGCTGACCTCCCGAAAGATCGCGGTAGCAGCTGTCGGCGAGGTCGGTTATACCGAAGCGTTCGAGCATTTCGGCGGCGAGTTTTTTCTCTGCCTTACCGTAGAAGGGGCGCATACCCATTTTGGATAGGCAGCCCGAGAGGACTATCTCGCGCACGGAGGCGGGGAAGTCGCGCTGAACGGGGGTCTGTTGGGGGAGGTAGCCGATCTTGCGGGAGGAAAATCCCTTGACCCAATCAATGCTGCCTGACATCACGCCGTGCAGACCGAGAAGTGTTTTTATAAGAGTGCTTTTTCCGGAGCCGTTTTCGCCGAGGATACAGAGGTAATCGCCCTCGCGGACGGTAAATTCGAGTTCCTCGACGACGGTGCTGCCCTCATAGCCGAGAGCGGCGTTATGGCAGATGATCTGTTCCATGAAATACTCCAATCTAAAAAATATCGCAAAGTGAAAGAAAACCAGAAGTGAAGGCAAACCAAAAGTCTTAGGAAGGGTTTAAACGCAAAGTGAGAGCAAACCAAAAGTCTTAGGAAGGGGGTGTGGGGGAGAACCCTTCTTCAGAAGGGATACCCCCACAAAAACCTTCGACGGCAGCAAATCATCGGTAAAGAGAGAAGCTATCCGAACAAAAAATAAAATCGGCAATTTCTAAAAAAGCTGACAAAAAGGCAGAAGCTAACAATTTTGCAAAAGTGAACGGGAACAAGAGAATTGCCGATTTTAATTTGCGAAAGAGCGAAGCGATTTTCGCAAATCAATAGCCGCTAATGTCCGAATGTCACAACGGCAGAGAAAAGCTCATGCAGATAAAACACGGTCGTTCGCGCCGCTGTTGCATGAA
>JAILFF010000171.1 GCA_024697705.1 Ruminococcus sp. | reverse complement strand
ACCTGCTCTGCGAGGCGGGCTTCAGGCTGACGGGGCTTTACTGCGGTATCTTCTGTGCGGAGAAAAGCACCTTCGACGCGGTCGGCGGCTTCGAGGACTTACGCGCAATGGAGGACGCCGCGACCGCGAAGAAGCTCCGCGCCTACGGCAGGGCGCACGGCAAGGAGTACGGCTGCCTGAAAGAGAATCATCTGATAAATTCGACGCGCAAGTATGACGATTTGGGCGACTGGCTGTATCTGCGGCTGATCTTCGAGAACGCGGGTACGCTCTTCAAGGCGGCGTTCGGCGACAAAGCGGGACTTGACGCGCTTTTCGATAAAATGTTTTACGATTACAACGGCTGATATGGATATGGTCTTTCAGACCGATGTGCAAAAAGGCAGACTGCCCTAAAGGAACGGTCTGCTTTTTCGTGAGAAGAATGTTTCGGTTCCCGCTGAACGGGTAACGTTTCCCGCTTTATCGGCTTGACATCTTCCGCGATATATGTTATCCTATGCTTACAATACTATCGTGGAGGACGTTATTATGCTGATGATCTTTGAAGGACTGATCTTGAGCTTCCGGCTGCTGCTTATCTGCGTGGTGGGGATATCGAACGGCGCGGTGGGGCTTGTGAATTTCTACGAGCAGGACGTTCGGGACAGAGCGGTCGAGCTTGGGCTCACCACAAAGGAGAAGATCAAGAGAGCAAACGCCGTTTCGGGCGCGGCGATGTTCATTCCGAATCTGCTGGCAGTTCCCGCGGCGGTGCATTTCATCAACGGCGCGAGCGGCTTCGTGAACTGCTTTTTGCAGATCTACGCCGTTTATATGATCGCGAACCTGTTTGACAGGCTTTTCATCGACGAGTGGTGGGTCTGCCGCACAAAGGCATGGCTGATTCCCGGCACTGAGGACCTTATGCCCTATATCCCCGCAAAGAGGAAGCTGGTCAAATGGACGGGCTCGGTCGTGGGCTTTGCGATCATGGCGGCTGCCGCTTCGGGGGTCTTGCTGCTTATCGGGTGATATTATAAGTGAACAGTTTACAGTGAACAGTGAATAGTTATTGATTCCCCAATTAATTCTTGAAAAATTATGCGCAGGACTGCTGCCGAGAGACAAGGAAGAAAGCCGCAGCTTTGCTGTCGCAAGGCAAGGATTTCTGACGCAGTATCTCGGCAGCAGGACAAGCAGAAAATTCAAGAATTAATTGGGGGAGCAATAAGGAGCGCCTTGCGGAGGTATTTAAATTTTTGATACGTGTGCGCCCGCAAATAGCTGTGCCATGGAAAACATCAAAAGAACGGGTTACAACGGCGCGGTGACTCTCGAACCCATGAACCGGGACTGTTGTCATCTTGATATCAAAGGCTTTCTTAAACCGGCTCACGAGAGAGCCGAAAGGCTTGAACATATGTTGTAAACACATAAAACAGCCGTTCTCCGACGGGGACGGCTGTTTTTATTGTCGAAAAATTGTTAAAAATAGATATTTGTTGAATTTATCTCTTGATATTTAAAAAATTATATGATATAATGTTAAGGTACGACAATTTATGTTGACAAATCAAACAACAGAAAGGCAAACAAATGAGCTTTGTTGAATTTAAAAATGTAAAAAAAATATACAGGACGGGCGAGGTCGAGATACAGGCGCTCGCAGACGTGAACTTTCATATCGAAAAGGGTGAGTTCTGCGTTATCGTCGGCGCTTCGGGCGCGGGAAAGACCACCATACTGAACATTCTGGGCGGTATGGATACTCTTACCTCGGGCAGCGTTCTGCTCGACGGCAGAGAGATATCGCACTTCAATAAAAAACAGCTGACCGCTTTCCGCCGCTACGACGTAGGATTCGTTTTCCAGTTCTACAATCTTGTGCAGAACCTTACGGCGCTCGAAAACGTCGAGCTTGCGGCGCAGATCTGCCGCGAGCCCCTCGACGCGGAGACCGTCCTGCGGCAGGTGGGTCTCGGCGACAGAATAATGAACTTCCCCGCGCAGCTTTCGGGCGGCGAACAGCAGCGAGTAGCCATCGCGAGGGCACTGGCTAAGAATCCGAAGCTCTTGCTCTGCGACGAGCCGACGGGCGCTCTCGATTACAATACGGGCAAGGCGGTGCTTAAGCTGCTCCAGGATACCTGCCGCAGCACGGGCATGACGGTAGTCGTCATCACGCATAACTCCGCGCTGGCGGCGATGGCTGACAGGATAATCACCGTAAAAAGCGGAACCGTCGAAAGTATGTGCATAAACGATAACATAGTGAACGTAGAAGACATCGAGTGGTAAAAGCAATGAGATCAAAAATGAGAACGACCGCGTTAAGGGAGATCAAGGGCTCCTTCGGAAGGTTCGCGGCGATAATGTCGATAATAATGCTCGGAGTGGGCTTTTTCTCGGGAACGAACCTCACTACCCCCGCGATGCTCAAAACGATAGGAGGCTTTCTCAACGATCACCAGTTTTACGATTACCGTCTGGTATCGTCGGTGGGCTGGGACGATGAGGATATAAACGCGATAGCTTCCGAGGACGAAGTACGCTACGTCGAGGGCGCCAACAGCTCGGACGTTCTTTTTACGGACAGCAAGGACTTCGACAGCGACGAGACCTACGAATTTGTTCTGAAAATACATTCCATGCCGGGAATGGTGAACGGTCTTGAGATAATAAACGGCAGATTCCCCAAGCGTTCGGGAGAATGTGTGGCGGATAAGCATTCGGGGCTTAAGGTCGGCGATAAGATTTACGTCAGCCCCGACAACGATGACGATACCAAGGATATGCTGAAATTCACCGAGCTCCGCGTGGTCGGGCTGGTGTATTCGAGCCTTTATACCCATTGGGAGCGCGGCTCGACGTCGCTCGGCAACGGCAGTCTGGCAGGTTTCGCCTACGTGATGAACGAGGATTTCGACCGCGATTTTTACAGCGATATATATGTCCGCTTCGATCAGGATTTCGAGCTTTATTCCGACGAATACAAGGATTTCATGAACGAGCGCAAGGACTTATGGAAGCTGCTCGTTGACGAGCAGGCGGAGGTGCGCTACGAAAGGCTCATCTCCGACGGAAGAAAGAAGATCGACGACGGCAGAAAAGAGCTCGATCAGGCTCGCGAGGACGGTCAGAAAAAGCTCGACGACGCCAAGGCGCAGCTCGATACCGCCAAGGAAAAGCTCGACGACGCGAAGGCGCAGCTCGAAGACGCCAAAAAGGAGATAAACGACAACTCGGGCAAGCTGGCGGACGCCAAAAAGGAGCTCGACGACGGCGAGGCGCAGCTCGATAACGCCAAGAAAGAGCTTGACAACGCCAAGAGCAAGATCTCGGCGGGCGAGGCGACTCTCGACGCATCGAAGACGCAGCTCGACAACGCGCAGTCTCAGCTCGACGTGGGCAAGGAACAGCTCGACGCTGCGGGCACGAGGCTCGATTCCTCCAAGCAGCAGTTAGACGACGCGGCGGCTCAGCTTGCGGACGGCGAAGCAAAGCTCAACGAAGGCGAACAGAAGATAGCCGACGCCGAACAGCAGATAGCCGACGGCGAAAAGCAGATCAAGGACGGCGAAGCGGAGATCGAAAAGAACGAAAAGCTCATCGCCGATTCGGAAAAGAAACTCGCCGACACCGAACAGGCTTACGTCGATAAGGTGTATGCTTCCCTTAATAAAGTGCTGTGGATGCTGAACGACGAGCAGAAGAAAAAGCTGCTCGACCGCGCTTCCACCAAGCCCGAGGAAGTCGTAAGCTCGATAATGGATTACCTCACCGCCGAGCAGCAGCTTCAGCTCACGCAGGGCAAGCAGCAGATCGAGGACGGCAAGAAAGAGATCGAGGAAAGCAAGAAAAAGCTTGCCGACGGCAAAAAGGAAGTCGAGGCGAACAAAAAGCTCCTTGCCGAAAAGAAGGAAGAGCTTGCCGCGGCTAAGGCGGAGTATCAGAAGGGTCTCGACCAGTACAACGAGGGTCTTGCGCAGTATCAGAAGGCGATAGATGAATACTCGGCGGGTCTTTCAGAATACAGCGACGGCGTTACTCAGTACAACAACGGCAAGCAGGAGTACGACGCGGGCGTTAAGCAGTACAACGAGGGCAAGGCGCTCTACGAAGAAAAGAAACAACAGTTCGACGAGGGCAAGCAGCAGTACGAGGACGGCAAAAAGGTTCTCGAAGACGGCAAAAAGCAGTACCGCGAGGGTAAGCAGCAGTACGAAGAAGGCTTGAAGCAGTACGAGGACGGTCTTAAAGAGTACGAGGACGGCAAGAAGGAGCTTGACGAAAAGCTCGCCGACGCCGAAAAGGAGCTTGCCGACGCGGAAAAGAAGCTCGCCGACATAAACGAGCCCGAGGGCTATCTGCTCGACCGCAGCGCCAACGTAGGCTATTCGTGCTTCGAGAACGACTCGGCGATAGTGCAGCAGGTGGCAAGAGTGTTCCCCGTGTTCTTCGTGCTGGTGGCGGCGCTCGTCTGCATGACGACTATGAGCCGCATGGTCGAGGAGCAGCGCACGCAGATCGGTATGTTCAAGGCGCTGGGCTATTCTGAAAAGTCGATCATGGGTAAATTCATGTTCTACTCGGGCACGGCGGCGACTATCGGCTGCATCGTCGGGTACATAGCGGGTACGATCACCTTCCCCGCGATAATCTGGATGACGTACAAGCTTATGTATCTGCCGCTCGATATTGATTATGTATTCAATCCGTTGCTGGCGCTGCTTTCGCTGGCGGCTTCGCTGCTCTGTTCGGTCGGCATGACATGGGTATCCTGCCGTCACGAGCTTGAAGAGACAGCGGCGCAGCTTATGCGTCCGAAGGCTCCGAAGGCGGGCAAGCGCGTTCTTCTCGAAAGGATAACATTTATCTGGAAGCACATGAAATTCCTGCACAAGGTATCGGTAAGAAACATCTTCCGCTACAAGCGCCGCCTTTTCATGATGATAGTCGGCATAAGCGGCTGTACGGCGCTGCTGCTGACGGGCTTCGGCATAAACGACTCGATAAAGGGCTTTGCAGATGTGCAGTTTGACGAGATACTCATCGCCGACGCGGATATGCGCTACAAGCCCGATAACGGCGAGCTGCCCGCCGATCTGAAAGAGAAATTCGAGCAGCATACCGACGGCTACGCTCTTGCGCGTTCCATGACGTGGAACCTTATCTACGGCGATGAAGAGCGCGAAAAGGAAATGAGCGTCTACGCGCCCGAGGATTACGAGAAGCTTAAGGCTTTCTTCCATTTCTATACCCGTGAGGGCGAGGCTATCGACCCGCCGAAGAAGGGCGAGGCGATAGTAAGTTACAGCCTGCTGGATCGCTACGGCGTGAATGTCGGCGACAGGATAGTCCTCCGCGACGACAAGCTGCGCGAGATGCGGCTGACCGTCACAGGCGTATTCAACAATTATATCTACAATTATATATTCATAACGCCCGAAACGCTCGAAAGCAAGTTCAATGAAAAGGTGGAATACAATTTTGCCTATCTGGACTTCAAGGAAGGCGAGAAAGAGGAAGAAGCGACCGCCGGCATCACATCGTGTCCGAGCGTGCAGTATTTCAATCTGCTCTCGGCAATGCGCACGCGCATGAGGGAGACCATGTCGAGTCTGAACTATATTGTACTGCTCATCATAATCTGTGCTGCGGGCTTGGCGTTCATCGTTATCTACAATCTGACGAACATCAACATCACCGAAAGACTGCGCGAGATAGCGACGATCAAGGTACTGGGCTTCTTCCGTCGGGAGACCTCGGCGTATGTACTGCGCGAGAACATAGCTTTGACGGCGATGGGAATTATCGTGGGACTGGGGCTCGGAATACTTCTGCACAAATTTGTAATGTCGCAGATCCGCGTCGATCTTGTAACGTTCAAGGCGAGGATACTTCCGATGAGTTACGCTTACAGTATCGTGCTGACGTTTGTATTCAATTTCATTGTCAACATCTTCATGGAGATCAAGCTCGACCGCATAAATATGGCGGAGTCGCTGAAATCGGTAGATTAAGAAAGCGAACGAAAAAATCAAAGTGAGGGCAAACCAAAAGTGTGAGGGCAAACCAAAAGTCTTAGGAAAGGGGTGTGGGGGATAACCCTTCTTCAGAAGGGTTTCCCCCACAAAAACCCACGACGGAGGCGAATCAACGGTAAAAAGAGAAAATGACCGACCAAAAATAAAATCGGCAATTCATAAAGAAGCCCACAAAAAGGCGCAAAATAATGATTCTGCAAATTTGTTCGAGAACAAAAGAATTGCCGATTTTATATTTGCAAAAGAGCGCAGCGATTTTTGCAAATGATTGCGCCTTGCCCCACCGTGAGGATATTTCACAGCTTCGCGCCTTTGTTGCGTGAAAATCGCTGCGCTCTTTTACGCAAATAAAATCGGCAATTTCCTTGTTTCCGAACAGATATGCAGATTTATTCGCTTCTGCGTTTTTGTTCGATTTTCTCGAAATTGCCGATTTTATTTTTGAACCGTTCGGTTTTCTCTCACCGAGTTGTTTTCTGCCGACCCCGGCTTTTTGTGGGGGAAACCCTTCTGAAGAAGGGTTATCCCCCACACCCCCTTCCTAAGACTTTTGGTTTGCCCTCACTTTGCGATATTTTTTTACTTTGCAAAAAAAACGGCTCACTCCATTTCGGGGTGAGCCGTGGTTATTGTTTTGTTTCTAATTAAAGAACTCTTACTCTTACAACGCCGTCGATAGCCTCGATAGCGGCTACGTCAGCCTCGCCGGTAACGTCGAGCATGGTGCAGCTCCAGTCCTTCTTGGACTTGTTTACCATGTTTTCGATGTTAGCGCCCTTGTCCGCAACAGCGGTGGTGATCTGCGAGATCAGCGCGGGAACGTTCTTGTGCAGAACGCATACCAGCATATCGCCGGTCTTCGGCAGCTCGATGTTCGGGAAGTTTACGCTGTTCAGGATAGCGCCTTTCTCGATGTAGGCGATAAGCTCGTTGGCAGCCATAACAGCGCAGTTGTCCTCGCTCTCTTCGGTGGAAGCGCCGAGGTGAGGGATAGCTACTACGTTCTCAACGCCGATAACTTCGTCGCTCGGGAAGTCAACAACGTATCTTGCAACCTTGCCTGTGCCGAGAGCCTTAACGATAGCAGCGCCGTTTACCAGCTCGCCGCGTGCGAAGTTCAGGATCTTCACGCCGTCCTTGCAGAGAGCAATGGTCTCGTCGTTGACGGTGTCCTTGGTGTCGGCATTGAAGGGGAGGTGCAGCGAGATGTAGTCACTCTCCGCATAGATGTCGTTGATGTTGGCAGTAACCTTTACCTGGGGCTTCAGGTTAAGAGCTGCGTTTACCGAAAGGAACGGGTCGTAGCCGATAACGTTCATGCCGAGCGAGATAGCGATGTTAGCCAGCTTGCCGCCGATAGCGCCGAGACCGATAAGACCGAGGGTCTTGCCCATGATCTCGCCGCCCGCGAAATTGCTCTTGCCTTTTTCAACGAGCTTGCCTACCTCGTCGCCCTGACCCTTAAGGGTCTTAGCCCACTCGATAGCCTCGGGAACCTTTCTTGCCGCGAGAAGCAGACCCGCAACAGCAAGCTCCTTAACGGCGTTGGCGTTTGCGCCGGGGGTGTTGAATACAACGATGCCCTGCTCCGCGCACTTGTCAACGGGGATATTGTTTACGCCGGCGCCGGCTCTTGCGATAGCAAGAAGATCCTTGCCGAACTCCATGTCGTGCATTTTAGCCGAACGAACCATGATAGCGGTGGGATTTTCAACAGCGTCGCCTACGGTGTAGTTGTTCTTGTCGAAAATGCTTGTACCGCAGGCTGCGATCTTATTCAGCGTAAGTACATTGTTCATTTCAAATCATTCCTTTTCAAAAAATTTCTTCTGATATAAATCGGCAGAAGCGCAGACCGTTCACCGTCCTGCGCCTGCCTGTTTTAATATCGTATAGCGTAATAGATAACATACACCCAGCTGAGACAGCCGTGGATTATCGCCCACAATATCGAGTGCCACTTCACATAGCTTATGACCATTGCAAGGCAGCTCCCCATGGTGATACCCGCCGTTGCGCCGCTTTTGGCAGCACTGCCGCCGCCGGAAGAATCACTGCTCATAGCTTTTGCCCTCCTGCCGGGAAGATCATCTCTTGTTGTCCATATCGTAAAGGGGCGTGACGATAGGTCTGCCGTTCGGGTCAAGCAGGGGAGTCATAGACTCGTGTTCGCCGCTCATATGCATCAGATAATTCACGCCCGTAAAACGGTCAATGAATATCGCAAACGACGACAGCATACCGCTGCCCTCCTCATATACCTTAACAAAACGCTTGTGTTTATCGGACAATCCCATGCGTCACACCTCACTGATCGCGTATATTACGAGTTCTCAGCCTCGAACTTCTTCATGAACTCAACGAGCTTCTCAACGCCCTCGATCGGCATAGCGTTGTAGATGGAAGCGCGCATACCGCCGACGGTCCTGTGACCCTTAAGGTTCTCGAAGCCTGCCGCCTTTGCCTCGGCAACGAACTTCTTGTCGAGCTCCTCGTTGCCGGTAACGAAGGGAACGTTCATGATCGAGCGGTCCTTCTTCTCAACGGTGCCCTTGAAGAGCTTGCTCCCGTCGAGGAAATCATAGAGGATCTTAGCCTTCTTCTCGTTGTGAGCCTTCATGCCCTCAAGACCGCCCATTTTCTTGATCCACTTGAATACCTTGCCGCAGATGTAGATGCCGTAGCAGGGAGGAGTATTGTAAAGGGACTCGTTGTCAGCCTGTACCTTCCAGTCGCACATGGTCGGGGTCTGCTTGAAAGCGGGACCGTCGGCGATGAGGTCTTCGCGAACGATAATTACCTGAACGCCCGCAGGACCTACGTTCTTCTGTACGCCCGCATAGATAACGCCGTACTTGGTAACGTCAACAGGCTCGGAGAGGAAGCAGCTGGACTGGTCGGATACAAGGATCTTGCCCTTGGTGTTGGGCAGAGTCCAGAACTTGGTTCCGTAGATGGTGTTGTTCTCGCAGATGTAAACATAGTCCGCGTCCTCGGGGATATCGAGGTCGGAGCAGTCGGGGATATAGGAGAAGGTCTTATCGGCGGAGGAAGCAACTCTTACTACCTCGCCGTACTTTTCAGCCTCGGCAGCGGCTTTCTTAGCCCACTGACCGGTAACGATGTACGCAGCCTTGCCGTTCTTCATCAGGTTCATCGGAACCTCGGCGAAAACGAGGTTAGCGCCGCCCTGTACAAAGATGACCTTGTAATTATCGGGAATATTCAGCAGCTCGCGGAGATCCTTTTCCGCGTCCTTGATGATGGTATCGTAAGCCTTGGAGCGGTGAGACATCTCCATGACCGACATACCGGTTCCCTTATAATCGAGCATTTCCTCTGCTGCTTCCTTGAGGACTTCCTCGGGAAGAACTGCGGGACCCGCGCTGAAATTGTAAACTCTGCCCATTGTAAAAACCTCCATGATAATATAAATAAAATATATCCTTATTTCGGCGCACCGAAAAAATACAATGCACCTATTCTATTATATTACTTTTTGCAGGCGATGTCAAGTGCTTTTGCAAAATTCTTGGTACTTTGGTCGGAATCGGGGACGGGAGTGAATATTGCGGTATCGGCTCATGCAAAAAAACGGACAGCAATGCCGCCCGCGATTTTTACAGTTAATAGTGAATAGTGATTGCACGAACTCGTTCGTGCAATCACTATTCACTGTTCATTATATTATTCCTGTTTGCCGAACAAAAACGCTGCCGCGCTTGAGGACATATGGTTCATTTTGATGACGTATCTGCTGCCCGTCAGCTTGGCGAACTGCTTCTGTACCGATTCAAAGGCGCTGACCTTAAGGGAATAAAGCTCCTTTTCAACGAAATTATCGGTGGGGCTGTCGGACATCATTCCGTACAGTTTGCCGTTCTTTATCCGCAGCCCGAAAATCTGCTTGTCGGAATTTTGCAGCTTGTATATCGACTCGGTCTTTCCCGTCTTGGGGTCGTAGCAGAATATCTCGTCGGGGGAATTGTAATAGAGCTTTCCGCCGTACTCCGCAAGCCCCGAGGAATTGCTGCTCCAGTATTTTGCCGCGCCGCATTTCCAGCGAAAGCTGCCGAGATTCTTAATGGCTGAAAATTTCAGCGAAGCGGTGCCCACGCCCTCCTTGAAGCTTATCGTTCCGAGATTTGTGCTGCCGTTCAGCGTGTAGATGCAGTAAATTTTGCCGTTGAGCGGGCAGCACTTCGACGAAATGCACTGAATGGCGTTGCCGTCGTAGGTTATGCTTTCGGATTTGTGTACACATTCAAAATCGGTGTGCGGGGAATAGTAGGCGCTGTCGGAGATCTTTTTGTCGCTCAGGAGGAAGAAGCGGTGGCTTACTCTGCCGCCGCGGTCGGGCTGAGGGTCGTCCCAGGTGATGTCTACGTGGTAGTAGCTGCCGCCGATCTCGACCTTCATCCATTCGTGCTCCATTTCGTCCGAGGTGATTATCTCCGTTCTGATGCCGAGCTGTCCGAGCAGATAGGCGTAAGCGCGGGAATAATCCTCGCAGATGCCCTTTTTGTTGACGAGCAGCTCATGCTCCGAGCTTTTGTCCTCATCAAGCACATAGCCGGCGTTATCGACGATGGCGTCATGCAGAACGAGCGCCTTTTCAAGCTGCGACATATTGTTGTTTACGAGCGAAAGATAATCGTCGGCAGCCGCATAGAATTCCGTGAGCTTTTTTCGGGTCTGCTCGGCGGAGAAGCGGTAATTCGGGCGGACGGTATAGAGCTTTCCGCCGAACACGCTGTAAGCCGCGGGCACCTTGCGGTCAAGGAAGAAGATATCGGGGTGCCTGATGAGCAGATTTTCGATTATCTCAATTATGAAAGTGCCGTTGATATTGTAAGAGGAAACGTCGATCAGTTCTTCGTGATCGAACACTCCCTGTGCTATTCTTTCGACTATATCCGTATAATCCTTACCGCTTTCGACGCGGCGGGAGATCATACCGGGGTCGGCGCGTGTTGCTGCGGCGGCATTAAAAGCGGTGCCCGACAGCATAACGGCAGCGGCGCAGAAAGCGGCTGCGCGTTTAAGAAAAGTGTGCATAATAACTCCTTTTCGGCAGTGATGTGTGATAATTGGCATAAATGAGCATTTGTAAATAAGATAAAAGATAAGAGATAAAAGATAAAAGATATATTTTAATCCCCGTGTTTGAAATTTAAACTAATATTTCACTGTTGCGTATTATATCTTTTATCTATTATCTTTAATCTTTTATCTTAAAGTAAATGCTCATGTAGAGTTGGAAACAGGCGGCAGCTTTGCCGCTTTTTTGATGAACTGAGGACGAAGCGCTTGC
>JAILFF010000170.1 GCA_024697705.1 Ruminococcus sp. | reverse complement strand
GCTTTACCTGTATTTCCCGTGCAGTCCGAACAGTCTTGCCGATCTGACCGATCTTGCCGCCCTGAAAAATACCGACGGCATCACCGCCGAGATCATACCGATCATCAGCTTCGGAAAAGAAAGCGGCGCAAATCCGAACGCTCCCGCCGAGATCGGCATGGTCAGCACGGCGGCGATCGCTCCCGCGGAGATCAGCACGGAGACCACCGTCCGCAGCGGCAGCTTTTCACCGCCGCAGATATGTATCACCGCAAGCAGCCGCGAAAGAGACAGCGCCGCCGCCGTCGCGGTCCTTGCTTCGGTAAGCGAGCCGCAGCGCAGCAGTACGGTATATCCTCCCGTCAGCGAGAACGCCGTCACCAGACCGCGCAGAAGATGCTCCGATAGCAGCCGTCTGCCGCCCGTAATCCCGCCGCTCTGAGGCGAGCGTCCGAAAAGCTTTCCCGAAGGCGGTACCAGCGTCAGCGCGGAAGCGGCGGCAGGCTCCGTGATAAGCGCGGCAAGCAGCAGCTGTACGGGAAGTACGGGCGGCTTCATTCCCGAAAACGCCGAAAACAGCAGCATCGTCATTATCGACATGGCAAGCTCTACCCCGAGACACGCCCGCCCCCGCAGCGCTCCGTAAAGCGCTCTGCCGCACTTGACAGCGCCCGAAAGCTCTTCGAGACAGCCCTGCGGCACGATCACCTCCGCCTGCTGCTTCACGCTGTCGGGGAGGTTCTCGCACGCGAGGATAAGAGTCTGCTTCTCCGAGAGCATCTCCGCTTCTTCGGCGGTGGAAACGGCAGCCGCGCAGAAAAGCCGCATTTCCTCCGAGATACCCGCGATACGCGCCTTGTGCCGCGGCTCGCAGCGGGCGAATACCGACATGGCTCCCGACACCGCTTCTATCTGCTCGTCGTTCATCGAATCAAGCTCGCTTCCCGTGCAGCAGCGCTTGCCTTCGGTAAGTATTCCCGCGCTGACGGCGGCGGCTTTCGCGGCGGTGCGGTCGTCATCGGTGAACATCAGCGTGCGAACGCCCATTCGCCGCAGCGACCTTATGGCTTCGGTGGTCTGAGAGGGAATGGGCGCCCACAGTCCCGCCATGCCGAGCAGCAGAGTTTGTCCGCCGACGGTCTCGCAGAAGGCTGTCACGCCGAGCCCCTCCTCCGAGAGCAGTTCTGCCGCTTTCATCGCCGAGCGCAGCGCAGTGGGGTCATCGGTGCCGAACACGCCGCCGCAAAGCCCGAATATCGTTTCGGGGTTGCCTTTTGTGTATATCCTTATTTCGCCGCCGAGTACGCGGCAGGTGACGGAAACGCAGCGCGGCGCGGGGTCGTCCTGTCTTTCGCCGATCTTGCTGAGCAAAAGCAGTTCGCGGTCGATGCCGCACGCCGCGCAGAGCGAAAGCAGAGCCGCGTCATCGGCGCCGCAGCCCGTGCCGTCGCCCTCGTAGTGTGTGACACGGTTCCTCGCTCCCGCATTACCCTTGCGCGAACGCCGCGCACGGCAGCAGACAGCGGCGCAGATCATCGTTTCGCCGAGCGCCGAGTTCTCCCAAGCCATATAGCCGTCCTCGCTTCGCCCGAAGGTAAGTCTGCCCGTAACTTCGGAAAAGTCATAGCAGTTATTGTTGTCGGCGGGTATGCAGAGCTTTTTCACGCTGCGCTGCCGCTCGGTAACGGTGCCGCGCAGGTCGGCTAAGATAAGCTCGGTACAGCCGAGCCTTTCGAGCGCTTCGGTGTCGCGGACGATCATCCCCTTGCCGAAAAGCAGCCGCCTGAGCCTTGCCGAAGTAAGCTCCGCCGAAGCCGTGAGCCTTTCGGGTATACATACCGCCGCCGCCGCGAGCGCAAGCGGTATCTGTTCGAGGGCGGCACCTCCGCGGATTATTCCCGCCGCCGCCGATATCGCGGCGGTTGCGGCTATGGTGATGTTGAAGACGGTCTCTGCGCGGCGGCGGCTTTCGGTCACGAGCAGGGAAGTACGTTCGCGGGGCGGCTTTTCTCGGCGGAAGACCTCGGAACCGCGCCCCTCCGCCTTGCAGACGGCTCGTCCTTTGACAACGACGGTGCCGCAGTAGCCGATGTATTTCAGCCCGAGCTTATCTTTTATTTCCTCGCCGTCGTAGGCTGTTTTTTCGGCGGGAAAAACGCTGCCCGTCAGCGCCGATTCGTCGCAGTAAAGCCCCTCCGTCTCGATGATTATGCTGTCGCGTGGGAAAATGCCGCCCTCCGCTATCTCGAAGATGTCGCCTTCGTGCAGAGCGCTGTGCGGAACGCTCTTTGTGCCGTTCTCTGTCCGCAGGGAAACATGGGGCTCGGCGGCGCGGTCGATCTTTTCGGCGGCTGAGACCGATCTGCTTTCGCGGACAAGCCCCGCCGCTGCCTGCGCGGTGATAAGCGCCATAATAGCCGTGCTTGTCGCGGGGTCGCCGAAAACGGCTGTAAGTCCCGCGGAGCAAAGCATTATCAGCCGTGCGATATCGTATGTCTGTCCTCCGAAAATACGTTCGGCTCGTTTCCGTGCGGGACTGACGGCGGGGCTTTTTTTCTCACGGGCGGCTGTTTCGTGGGAGTTTTTTTGTACGGTTTCGATCGTGGGTGACAATTCATAACACGTCCTTTCGATTAATGGTCATTGTGGTATATAATATCTTGCAGGTCAATAATGTTTGCGGACAGGTCCGTTGACAAAGAACCGACAGCAAGTAACAGCATAGAGTCAATGAATCCCCATAAATACAAATTTCGTTGACTCTATGGAGAATAACGCGGTATATCGTCGTTTTATCATAGAGTCAAGAGTGACTCTATGGAGCGTTTTTAATGACTCTATGGGCTTGCCCTGCATAGAGTCAATGAAGTGACTGTATGTAAACACCGCGTAATTACAGCGTTTTTGTCATAGAGTCACCGAAATTTATTTGTCTATGGGAATGCGATTTTCACGGTCTTTGTGTACAACACGAATCGTTCGTTACTTAAATGTTCATTTATTTTGTGAAGCCGCGGGGTTGTGAATAGAATGTAAATATGCACCTGCCGCTTGTCTTTCCTCTTGAAGATTTCTGAAAATGTGGTATAATTAAAGTAAACAGCCGTCTGCCGCCGTGGGTACGTTCCTATTATACCGCCCGCCTTGCGCGAAAGTCGGCGAAATCGGGAAAGCGAGTGTGATGTGTTTATGCAGAGGATAAGGGGCAGAGCCGCTTCGGGCGGCATCGTTTTCGGGAAAATATTCTTCTACCAGCGCGATGAACAGATCGTCAGAAAACGCCGCGTCGGTAACCGCCAGCTGGAGCTTCAGCGCTACGAATACGCCAAAGAGACCGCTCTTGCCGAACTGGAGTCTCTCTATGAGCGCGAGATAAAGAACATCGGCAAAGACCACGCCGAGATATTCTTTATCCACCGTATGCTGCTTGAAGACGACTCCTTTGTGCGGCGCGTGAACGATACCATTATGAACGAAGGCTGCTCGGCTGATTACGCCGTTCACCGTGCCGCTTCCGAAATAGCAAGTACCCTCGGACGCTCCGAGGACGAATATATCCGCGCCCGCACCGCCGATATGCTCGACGTTTCCAGACGTTTGATAAGACATATCCAGAACAAGTCGGAGAATACTCCCGTTTTCGATAAGAATACTATACTTTGCAGCTACGACTTAGAGCCTTCCGAAACGGTCATGCTCGATAAAACAAAGGTCAAGGCGATATGTACCTGCTACGGCTCGGTGACTTCCCATTCGTCGATACTGGCGCGGACTATGAATATCCCCACCGTCGCGGCGCTCGGCAAGGCTTTGAACGACAGCTATAACGGCTGCGACGCCATCGTTGACGGCTATTCGGGTATACTCTACATCGAGCCCGACAACGCCACCAAGCGCCGCATGATCGAAAAGCGCGAGGAAGAGGGCAGAAAGCGCGAGCTGCTGCTTCGTCTGCGCGGCAGAAGGAACATCAGTCTTGACGGTACGGAAATAGCTTTGTACGCGAATATCAGCGGTCTTACAGACCTTAAATATGTCGAGGACAACGACGCGGGCGGGATAGGTCTGCTGCGTTCGGAGTTCCTTTACCTGCAAAATGACGATTTCCCCGACGAGGAGCTTCAATTCTATACCTATCGGCGCGTTCTCGAAAAGATGAAAAACAAGCTCGTTATCGTGCGCACGCTCGACATCGGCTCCGACAAGAACCCCGACATCGTGGACAACGAGGAAGTCAACCCCGCAATGGGTATGCGCTCGATAAGACTTTGCTTTGAGCGCCCCGACGTTTTCCGCACGCAGCTGAGAGCGCTGTTTCGGGCTTCGGTCTACGGCAGACTGGCTATCATGTTCCCGTTGATAGTCGATCCCGAGGAGATCGTCGCCATAAAGGCGATCATACAGGACGTATGGGACGAGCTTGACGCGGAGGGGGTCGCCTATTCAAAGAACGTGCAGATCGGCATAATGATCGAAACTCCCGCGGCGGTAATGTTCAGCGACGAGCTTGCCCGCGAGGTGGATTTTTTCAGCATCGGCACGAACGATCTCGAACAGTACGTGCTTGCCATCGACCGCAAGGACGTAAGGCTTGAAAAGTACAACCGTCCGCACCATCTGGCGGTGCTGAGAATGATAAAGCAGGCGGCGGATTCGATACACCGTTACGGCAAGTGGATAGGCATCTGCGGCGAGCTTGCGGGAGAATCGGAGCTGACGGAGATATTCATGGCGATAGGGATCGATATGCTGTCCGTTTCGCCGACGAGGATACTGCCGCTGCGCAGGAAGATACGTTCGCTCGATCTTAGCGACAAGGAGGACATACTTGTCAGGAGCGGAGTAATGCTCCCGCGTGAGCCGCGGCATTATGAGGTATATTCGGATTACAGTGCCGACAGAAAGTATGTTTGGAAAAGATAAAAGATAATTTGCGCGAAGTCTATTAAACGAAAGTATGAATTTACAGTAAATACCAAGGAGAACCCAATGAAAGCAAGAATATCGGAAAAAACACCCAAAAAGCTGCTCGGCTTCTGCCTGTCCGAAACGCATACAACGCAGATCGGCGCGGCGGCGGCGGCATACGGCGCGGAAACGGTCTTTACCCGCGACCTTGATACGCCCATATCAAAGCTGCTTGACGGCGCTGACGGCAAGGACGGAGAAAATATCGGCGCGAGCGCGGACGAATGTCTTGTTATCGCGGGCTTCGGACGAGATGAGCTGAACGAGCTTCTCGATTCGCTTCGTGAAACGGGCGTTCGCATACCGCTTAAAGCGATATATACCCCGCACAATTCGGCGTGGAGCTTTAAAGAGCTTATCGCCGAGCTGAAAAAAGAACACGAATACATGACACGCGGGGGGCGCAGATAATGGACATAGATGAAAAAAGCAAGTCCTCCGATCGGCTGCGCGGTGTTGCCTTCATAATATTGTCGGCGTTTTTTTTCGCGCTGATGAGTACCTTTCTGCGGCTCTCGGGCGATCTTCCCACCACGCAGAAAGCCTTTTTCCGAAATTTTGTGGCGCTGATACTGGCGGTCGCGATGCTGAAAAAGAAGGATATCCCGTTCAAGCCGCACGATAAAAAGAATATCCCCGCGCTGCTGATACGCTCGTCCTGCGGGCTGATCGGCATACTCGGCAACTTCTACGCGGTAGATCATCTCGTGCTTTCGGACGCTTCGATGCTGAACAAGATGTCGCCGTTCTTTGCGGTGCTGTTCTCGTTTTTGTTCCTGAAAGAAAAGCTCACGCTGTTTCAGGGGCTTACCATCGCGGCGGCGTTCACGGGAAGCCTGTTCGTGATAAAGCCCACGGCGGGAGTGCTCTCCTCGCTGCCCGCGCTGGCGGGATTTGCGGGCGGAGTCGGCGCGGGTGCAGCATACGCGGCTGTAAGATACGCGGGCAGCCACGGCGAGAAGGGACCCTTTATCGTGGCGTTTTTCTCGGCATTTTCCACGCTGTTCTTTCTGCCTTTTCTGATATTCGACTATCATCAGATGACGGCGGCGCAGCTGATTTTCCTGCTTCTGGCGGGGCTTTGGGCGGCTTGCGGACAGTTTTCGATAACGGCGGCTTACACCTGCGCGCCCGCAAAGGAAATATCCGTCTACGACTACACACAGCTGATCTTCGCGACTCTGATAGGCTTTATTATATTCGGCGACGTTCCCGACGTTTACAGCTTTATCGGCTACGCGATTATCGTCGGCGCGGCGGTGGCTTCGTTCCTGCACGTCCGCAAAAAAGCTTGACAAATTGTTAAAAATATGTTATGATAATAAATGACAATCGAACCCCGATAAGGAGGTATTTTCAGCATGAAAAAAGACGTTTTCGAGTATATCTGGACCGATAAAAAACGCACGTTTCTGGGGCTTCCGTGGTCGTTCACACGGTATTATATCACCGAGAACAAAATAGTTATCCGCAAGGGCTGCCTGTCCGTCGTTGAGGAAGAGATAGACCTCTATAAGATCACCGATAAAAAACTGGTGTTCCCGTTCGGCGAAAGGCTTGTCGGCTGCGCTACGATCTCCATGTATTCAAGGGGCGACGCGGATAATCCCGATATCACCTTCAAATGCATAAAGAACCCGCGGGAGGTAATGAAGATACTCGATCAGCAGATCAATATTGCCCGCGACAAGTACGATATCCGCGGCAGAGATATGTATCACAGCGAGCATTACGGCGAATAATTTATTTAACTGTAAATGAGCATTTATATAGAAGATAAAAGATAAGAGATAAAAGATAAAAGATATATTTTAATCTCCGTGTTTGAAATATTAAACTAATATTTCACTGTTGCGTATTATATCTTTTATCTATTATCTTTAATCTTTTATCTTAAAGTAAATGCTCATGTAGAGTTGGAAACAGGCGGCAGCTTTGCCGCTTTTTTGATGAACTGAGGACGAAGCGCTTGC
>JAILFF010000157.1 GCA_024697705.1 Ruminococcus sp. | reverse complement strand
CGGGCGTTTGGCGAAGATTCTCGGGGTCGCAGTTCAGCACGAGCACCTTTCCGCCGCCGCAGGGGTATTCGTACATCAGCGCGAGATCGCGGTTCGTCTCGAAATTGTCTATCGTCCTGACGATGACGTTTATCTCCGCACGGTTCGGCAGGTCGCTTATAATTTCGCTGCGGGAGCCTGTCACGGCGCTGTACCAAAGCGGTTCGCTGTACGTTTTTGTGGGGAAGCCCGCGAGCGCGGGGTGGCGGTCGTCTATCAGCAGACCCATCGTGCCGACAGGCTCGGGGCGGTCGAGCGACTGAGAGATAGAACGGAACATCGGGTAGCACCAGAAGTCCGTGCAGTAAAAGCCCTCGACGGAGCGGGTCTGCTCGGGCAGGCGGGCGAGAAGTATCGTCCTGCCCTCGGCGAGAAGCTTTTCGGCGGCGGAGTTTATCTCGCCGAAAACAAGCCCCTCGGGCGGTTCGGTGGGCTCCTTCGGGAAGACGAAAAGCTCGTAGCTGTTGGAAATATCCGTTTCCTCGACCGAAAGCTCCAGTCGGAAGCGCTTCGGCTCGTCGGGGGAGGGGAGTACGGTTTCAATTCGTCCGAGCGTTACGTGTTCGCCCGCGGGAACGGTGCCGCTAATCTCCGCTTTGACGTTCCCGCACCGGCAGATAAGCTTCGCCGAAAAGCGTTTGCCCGCTATTCCCGGGCGGAAATTCGCAAGCCGAATCTCGGCTGAAAACTCGCTGCCGCCCTGTAAGCAGTAGTCGGGGAACTCAGCCATTATCACCGCGTCACCCCCGAACTGCCGCCAATGCTCGGGGGAACATATACCTTTTTCATCCATAAATGCGTCAAGCACCCCGACAAGCGCCGTGCCCTGTCCCGTGAAGTCCTGCAAATCGAGCAGCTGAAAGCCCGCAAGCCCCTCCGTGCGGAAGGCAGCTTCAAGCTCTTCCTTGTAGCACTGCACGGCAAGCGCTCCCGAAGCTTCAAAATAATCGCGGGCTAAATGCAGAAGACCCGCGCTTTCAAGCTTTTCGCGGAAGATTTCGAGATTCCGCGCTTTCAGAACGCCCGTGTACTTTTCGATCTCGTCAAAATCGGGGAAGGTCTCGTACTGACCTATTTCATGTGTTATAACAGGGATTTCTGGGATCAGCACGCCGTCCGTGCCGTCGGCTTTGACGGTCTTGGTGCCCGTGCCGAACTGTATCTGCACCTCGCCGCCCGACTGATGCTCCGACGCAGTATCGGCGGGGGAGAGTGCGTCATCGTAGTTATGCATGGTCGAGGGCTTTTCGGTCTGAACGTGACCGAGCGGCGCGTCGCACATTGCATAGGAGCCGCGCAGCAGCCTTTCCCGCGAGAGCCGCACGCCGACGAAGAAATCCTCTTCGGGCAGGATACGCGGCGCAAACTGGAAATTGTTGGAGCCTTGCGTGTAGAGATGTCTGCTGTCAAAGCGCCTGAACGCCGAGATCATGCTGCCGAGCCGCTCCGCGCTGCCCCAAAGCTCGTTGCCGAGCGACATCATGACGAACGACGGGTGATTGCCGTATTCCGCAAGCATACGGAAGCCCTCCGCGATGAGGAAATTCTGTTCGCGCTCGTCGAAGCCTTCCTCGCCGGGCGCGTAGATAGTCCCCCAGAAGGGCAGCTCGGGTTCGAGGAAGATACCAAGTCTGTCGGCGGCTTCAAACGCGGCTTCGGGCGGACAGCAGGTATGAAAACGAACGTGATTTATCCCGTAGCTCTTGCATATCTCCATATCGCGCAGCCAGCTTTCGAGGTCGGTGGGAGCGCAGCCCGTTTTCGGGAAGAGCAGCGCGCTGTGTCTGCCGCGCAGGAAAGTCCGTCTGCCGTTTATCGTGAAGTGCCGCCCCGACGCGGCAAACTCGCGCAGCCCCGCCGTCACGGTGGTAGTGTCGCCGCCGATAGTCACCGAAATGCGGTAAAGCTCGGGGGAATACTCGTCCCAGACCCGTGCGTCATTGCCGAGCGGCAGCGTGCAGAGCAGTTCGCCGCCCGTGAAAACGGCAGTCAAGGAAGGCGGCTCGTGGGGCTTGCCCTTGCCGTTAAAGCTCACCGCCGAGACCGTCGCCCTGCCGCTCTCGGCATCCTTTATCTTTGCGAAAATGCGGAACGATTTCTCTGCGAAAAGCGGCGTGACGCGCACCTCTTCGGCATAAACGCTGTCATATATCCTCACCGAGATCTCGCCCGTGATGCCGTTCCAGTTCGTCTGAGTATCGGGCGAGGTCAGATGACCGCCTTTCGTCGGGTAGCCCGTGTTCGTGACCTTGATCTCAAGCTTGTGAACGCCGTCCGCAAATCGGCTGATGTCGTAAACGTGGGGCGCCGAAAGGCTGTCGCGCCTGCCGATAAGCTCGCCGTCTATGGACAATTCGGTCATGCGGGTGCGCTCTAAGTACAGCAGAGCGGTCTTGCCCGATGCGGGCGAAAGATCGACCTCTCGGGAGAACCAAGCGTCGCCCTCGAAGGGATATTCCTCCGTGAGATAGCTTGTTTCGCGGCGTTCGTTAAGTCTGCCCAGCCCCGCAAGCGCGGTAGTTCCGGGGAGGGTGATACGGCAGTCGTATTCGGGCGCTGTGCCTGTGCGGTTTTCGTCGAGCGAAGCCCGCCATTCGCCGCTAAGATCTATTCTGTCTGTCATATAAAAATATCCTCTCTGTGCGATGATATTAAACCGAGGTCATCGGTGGTTCTTTATTAGATTATAGCATATTTGCGCCGTGCTGTCACTATCTGTATAAAAAAATTAACATTTATCGAAAGAAAAAATACAGGACATCTCCGCAGTACGGAAATGTCCATAAAAATCACAGGTCTTTCAGCCGTTCTATCATATTTGAAATGAACGCGAGCTTGCGGCTGTCCATGTTTATCAGGTGCTTTATGATGTATCTTATCTCGTCGTTATCCTTGTTTGCGGCGGACGAATCGGAAGATCTGTCGGAAAGGTCGCTGACAAGCTCTTCCAGCGGCACGCCAAGTCCGTTTGCGACCTTTTCGGCTGTTTCAAGCGTGCAATTCTTTTCACCGCGCTCGACCTGACCAATATAAGTGGGGTGAAGCCCCGCGATCTCCGCAAGTCTTTCCTGGCTTATCTTCTGTTTCATTCGGTAAAATTTTACGCGCTTGCCGAACTGCCTGATGATGTCGCTCATGATCTTACCCTCCTTTTTTATTTAACTAATATCATATATTATATATTACATTATTGACAAAGCTTTTGCCATAGACTATATATATTATTTAAAATATTTCAGTATTTTTATACGTTTTATTCACAAAAATTCCTATGAATTTCGGTGCGATCTGCATTTTCGGCAAAAAAACAAATCCCGCAAAGTGAAGGCAAACCAAAAGTCTTAGGAAAGGGGGTGTGGGGGAATAACCCTTCTTCAGAAGGGTTTTCCCCCACAGTCTGAGCGGTTCAAGCAATCAATTCGGAGAAAGAAAAGCGTACAGTACAAAATAAAATCGGCAATTTATAAAAAAACTCACAGGAAGGCAGAAGTTTATAGCTCTGTAAGACAGTACGGGAACAAGTAAATTGCCGATTTTATTTGCATGAAAGAGCAGGTCTGAACGAAGTTCAGACAGGCGATATTTCATGCAACAAAGGCGCGAAGCTGTGAATAATCCTCACGGTGGAGCAAGGCGCAATTATTTGCGGAAATCGCTTCGCTCTTCCGCAAATATAAAATCGGAAATTTGCTTGTTTTTGTCACGATTTGCAGAGCTATTCAATTGTGCGTTTTTGTACGCTTTTTTATGAAATTGCCGATTTTATTTTGTACCGAACTGATTTTTGCTAATTCTTATGAGACTTGAACCGTTCAGACTGTGGGGGAACCCCTTCTGAAGAAGGGTTCTCCCCTGCACGAGCTTTACTCGTGCCAACCCCTTCCTAAGACTTTTGGTTTTGTCCTCACTTTTGATTATTGTAAAAAACGGCGGAACGTTTGCCGCGTTCCGCCGGGAATATTATCCGAGAACTACCTTGATCTCATTCGTATCTGCAAGCAGAGCTGCGTCAACAAAGTTGCCTTCAAGCGCCTTGCCGTTGAGCGTTACGCTCTTGACTCCGCTCTGAACATGATCGGGGTTCGTGATGTCTATCGAGAGCTTCTTGCCGCGGAAGGTCTTTGTGATCTTGAAGCCGTCCCACTCGTGCGGGATAGACGGGTCTATCACAAGTCCGTCGGCATTGGGTCTCATGCCGCAGATACCCTCGACACAGCCTACCATTACGGTAGAGCCCGTGCCCGTCAGCCAGTGAACGTGCGAACGTCCCGCATAGGGTGAGCGGGTCGATTCGGTGAACTGACCGTGAACATACGGCTCCATAATGCGGCGCTCCGCCTTGTCGTTCATGCTTGCGGGCGAGCTTTCGAGGAAGTATTCAAACGCCCTGTCGCCGTGACCGAGAAGCGATTCGGCAAGGATAGCCCAGCCCTGCGTCTGCGAGAAGATACCGCCGTTCTCCTTCGTGTCGGGGTTGAAGATGTGCATCAGCGCACCGCTGAAATAATGGTCAACGTAAGGCGGCTCAAGCAACTTTACGCCGTAGGGAGTGTTCAGTATGCGGTGAACGCTCTCCATAGCGGTCTCTGCCTGCTCCTTGCTTGCAAAGCCCGAAATTACCGACCAGCTCTGCGGGTTCAGCCACATATTCGCTTCGGGGTCTTTCTTCGCGCCCACGATAACGCCGTCCTCGCGGATACCGCGGATAAATCTGTCCTCGTCCCAGCAGTCCGAAAGGGTCTTGCCGAGCTCTGCCTGTACCTTATTAATGTACTCGACATATTCGTTGTCGCCGCGCTCTTCCGCATAGCCCTTCATAACGCTCATTGCGTAGTAGAGCTGGAATGCTACGAACGTGCTCTCGCCCTTCTTGCCGAGACGCAGACAGTCGTTCCAGTCGGCGTGCAGACCCGCAGGCATCTTGTGGTCGCCGAGACGCTCCATCGAGAAGCGGATAGCGTTCTTCAAATGCTCGTATACGGTTGCTTCGCCGCCGTTCTTTTCGGCGTAGACGATAACTTCGTCGAGGAAAGCCTTGTTGCCCGTCTCGCCGATGTACTTAACGATAGTCGGGAAGAGCCACAGTGCGTCGTCTGCGCGGTAGGAGGGGTGTCCTGTCTCCTTGGCGTAAACGCTGTTTTCGTCGTTTTCGTCGGGGCAGGTCTCGTTGCCCGCGTTGTGGTCGAACTTAACAAGCGGCAGACCTCCGCCGTTCGATACCTGCGCCGAAAGCATAAAGCGTATCTTCTCGGCGGCAAGCTCGGGATCAATATGGATAATACCCTGAATATCCTGAACGGTGTCGCGGTAGCCGTAGCCGTTTCTTAAGCCGCAGTAGATGAACGAAGCCGCTCTCGACCAGATAAAGGTGATGAAGCACTGATAAGCATTCCATACCGATACCATGTTGTTGAACTCTTCGGAAGGCGTTTCCACCCGGAAGTTGTCGAGCTGACCGTGCCAGTAATCGACAAGCTCCTTGATCTCCGCGTCGCAGGCGCCCTTCTTTTCGTAAGCGGCGAGGATCTCCTTAGCTTCGGCGGGGCATTTCTGACCGAGCACATATACAAGCTCGACGGTCTCGCCCGGTTCAAGGATAAGATCGTTCTGCAAAGCTCCGCAGGCATTGGAGTTGTAGTTCATAACGTTATCGAGCTGTCCGCGCTCAACCGCTATCGGGCAGCCGTAGTCGCGGTAGCTGCCGATGAAGTTATCAAGGCTTCCGCAGGCATTGGAGACAGGCGCTCCCACCATGCCGAAGAAACGCTCGCGGTGATTGCTGCCCGTGTCGTCCTTGCCGCTGTTCTCGTTGATATGCTGAACGATCATATTGCCCTCAAAGGAGGTGCGGGTGATGAACAGCGTATACTGGAGGTTAACCTGATCCTGTTCGTAGTTGTTCTCGTTGGTGAACTCGATGAAGCCGAATGTCGAAAGGCTTCTAACGCGGTCGGAGTCGTTGGTTATCTTCGTGCGCCATACCTCGTAGGTCTTGTTCAGCGGAACGTAATAGGTGACTTCGGAGGTGATACCCTCGTACTCGGCGGTGATGGTGGTATAAGCGGTACCGTGGCGGCAGACAGACTTATACTCATCGAGCGGCTTGCCGACGGGCTGCCACGAAGCCGACCAGTAGTCTGCACAAACTCCGTTTGTGCCGAGGTCGTTATCGCGGATATAGATATATCTGCCGGGGAGACCGATGTTTGAGTTAAAGCGGTAGCGGGCGATACGACCGTTCGCGCCGCTCTTTACGAAGCTGTAACCTCCCGCGTTATTGGAAACGATAGCGCCGTATTCGGGCGAGCCCAAGTAGTTTGCCCAGGGTGCGGGGGTATCGGGGCGGGTGATAACATATTCCTTGTTTTTCAGGTCAAAATAACCGTACTTCATTAGCTGATAGCTCCTTTATCAATTATTTGTACGGATACAAAGCGTCCGTTACGGCGCGGCGCATAGTGCGCTCATACAATCATTATATCACATTTTTCAAGGGATTTCAAGGGGTCTGCACAAAATTTAAATATTTTAACGGAGCTTTTTTGTATAAATATTTTAGGAAATGTTGCAGTATTTTGCGGTTTTGAGCAGAAAACCGCGAAGCCCGGGATGATCGCAAGGGCGGGGAAAGTTCACGGGCACACACACAGGTGCGCCAATACATTTTCGATTTGCAAAATATGTTTAATTATCGAAGGAACGGCAGCCGCCCTGCAATTCGGGAAACAGGCGTGTTTCACATACAGGCGGGTTGTACAAATCAAGAAAAATATATAATAATCAATTAAATATTTTATGAAAACGTTGACAAGCCCTTATAATAGTGGTATAATCAAAATGATAAGCACTGCTCGGGAGGTGATCGGCAAGATGATAAATTCGCTCAAAACGATAGCAATGTTCGGCTGCACTTTTACCAGCCGTTATCGGCGCGGTCTTACTGCCGCTTTCAGCAGGGCTGCCGATATGCTCGGCGTGAATATCGTCTATTTCAATTCTCTCGGCAAGATCGGCGACAGAGACCCGATCTACGGCGATCATGAGGCTGATATCATCGACTTCATCGACTTAAGCCCCTACTGCGGCGTGGTTTTCGACGGCGAGGGCTATACCATTGAGTCCATCAAGACCTCTATCATCAAAAAGCTGAAAAACTCGGGGCTGCCCGTCGTTTCGATAAGCAGCTATATCGAGGGCTTTTACAATATCGAGTTCGATGACGCGGAGGGCATCGCCACCCTGACGAAGCATTTCCTCGATCATCACCACTTTACTAAAATAGGCTATATGTCGGGCTATCTTACTCACCCCGACGCACAGGTGCGCCTTAAGCGTTTCCGCGAGGTAATGCGCGAAAGAGGTCTGCCCGAGGACGGCGTGGGTATGTTCGAGGGCGATTTCTGGTTCCACAAGGGCAGGCAGGCTGCCGAATACTTCCTTTCGCTGCCCGAACGCCCCGAGGCTATCGTCTGCGCCAACGACTTCATGGCGGTTTCGCTTGCGAAGGCGTTCAACGAGCGCGGGATAGACGTTCCCGGGGATATCGCTATCTCGGGCTTTGACGGAACTATCGAGGGTCAGGAGTGCGTGCCGCATATCACATCGGCTACGAGAGAGCGCTTTGATATCGCCAGCCGCGCACTGGGGCTGCTTCTCGATCTCAGCTGCGGCAGAGAACCCGATCTTTCCGCGCTCAGGGTCGAGCCTACGCCTATTTATACTCATTCCTGCGGCTGTGTGCCTCTCGATTATCGGTCTGAGGCTATGAACATCAACAACGCCTACAACGACAACCGTCAGACGAGCTACAACATCTACGGCACCGAGTCCTCGATGCTCCAGCTTAAATTCGTTGACAGCCTTGAAAAGCTCGACGATCTTTTCAAGAACTTCGTGTTCAAGAAGGAATCGATCTTTTTCGGCAGCTTTAACTCCTACTTTGTAATGCTGCACAGCGACCGCAGCGGAAGATTATCCTGCGAAAGCGATTATCTTGTGCCGTCGGGTAAATTCGTCCCCGCCGCCTGGATAGACAAGGAGGAAAAGTACGTCAAGCCCGATAAGCCCTTTGACAGCACCGAGCTTATCCCGCGGGTAAATGACGAAAAACCTCATTCGTACTATATAATGAGCGTCCACTGCGCCGAAAGAACGTTCGGCTACTGCGCTGTGGAAATGGCAACTTATGACATCTTCAACGAGTTCTACATTGTGTGGCTGCTGATACTTTCGATGCAGCTTGAAACGCTTTGGAAGAACGACCGCATAAGCAAGCTGATAGGCACTCTCGAAGACCTGAGTATCCGCGACGGTCTTACGGGTATGCTCAACAGGCGCGGCTTTGAGGAGCTTTCACGCGATTCTCTGCGCACGATAGAGGACGAGCGGACTGTCTGCACGATGGTCATCGACATGGACGGTCTTAAGCGCATAAACGACGTTTACGGGCATTACGAAGGCGACCGTGCCATCAAGGCGGCGGCGAACATAATAACGAAGTGCTGCGACTCGGGCGAGATAGCGGGTCGTGCGGGCGGCGACGAGTTCTACATCTACGCGCCGCATTACAGCGAGAAGAAGCTGGAGCGCTTCCTCGAAAAGCTCAAACTGAACGCCGACAACTACAATGAGTCCATCGGCAAGCCGTATAAGATAGAACTGAGCTACGGTGCGCTGATAACGAAGGCGAACGAAAACACGCGCCTTGAAGACCTCCTGCGCGTCAGCGACGAGCGTATGTACACGATGAAACAATCAAAGCCGAATCGCAGGAAATAAAAAAGATAAGAAGATAAAAGATAAAAGATATTTTTCCGCAGAATATCTTTTATCTTTTTTGTTTGCTGCTATCTTTTATCTCTTATCTTTCATCTTTTATCTTTCACATTGTTTCCATCGACCTCGACGCTATCACATTGGCGCCTGTGTCAAGAATGTTCTCTATGATTACCTGCCCTTCCGTGACGGGCGCTTTCGCCGTCGTCTTTCGGACTTCCTCCATCGCCTCGAATATCCTGTCGAGCGGTATCTCTTTATCGGTGATGACGGGCAGTACCCTGTGCGTGCCGCCTTCGATACGAACGGTCGTCGTCAGTATCCGCTCGGGACGTATGCACTCCTTCTCCGCATAAGCCTTGCCGCGAGGACAGCTGTTCCCCGTTACCGAAACTATGTTCTCTCCATCGAGCGTTACCGTTATACGGCAGCCCATCGGACATACTACGCAGACAAGCTCCTTCTCAGTCATGACAGCACCTCCACGGATATCGTTACTTCCCCCGAAAGCCCCGCGATAACGTCTTTCTTAAGCAGTACGCGCTCCATCTCGGAGGGGATTATCTTCTTTTTCTTTATCGAGCGAATCTCGGCACCGCCGCTCATGACCTTGATAACGGCGTTTTCGAGCGGCTGATTCACGCGGAAGAAAAACTCCACATCGTCAGCCGCGTCGGTCGGGTGGACGAATGAGGGCACCGTGTAGCCGACGTTCTCTCCCGCCGAAACGCGCACCGCTTCGCCGCGCTGTTTACTCTTGTCCCTGATGTATTCGGCAGCGCCCTTGCCCGCTCTTGCCGCCTGCAAGGTAACGAAATCGACGAGGTCGTGTACGTGCAGACCGTTCCCGCAGGCGAATATGCCCTCGCAGCTCGTCATGTAGCGGTCGTCTACCACGGGACCCTTCGTGCTTCTGTCCATCGTAATGCCTATCTCGTCCGAAAGGTGGTTCTCGGGGATAAGCCCTATCGACAGGAGCAGCGTGTCTACGTCGAAATACTGTTCGCTGCCCGCAATGGGGTTCTTGTTCTCATCGACCTTCACAAGCTCTATCCTTTCGAGCCTGTCCTTGCCGAAGGTCTTCGTCACCGTGTGCGAAAGGAACAGCGGAATGTCGAAGTCTTCGAGACACTGCTTGATGTTTCGCGGCAGACCGTTCGAGTAGGGCATTATCTCAGCCACACCGAGGACTTTTGCGCCCTCCAAGGTCATTCGACGAGCCATGATAAGCCCGATATCTCCCGAGCCCAAGATGAACACGCGCTTGCCGACGAGGTAGCCGTCAATGTTCAGGTATTTCTGCGCCTGACCCGCCGTGTAAACGCCCGCACAGCGGTCGCCCGTCATCGTGATGGCTCCGCGGGGTCTTTCGTAGCAGCCGACGGCAAGGATCACCGCGTCCGCCGAAGCCTTAACGCAGCCCTCCTCCGCGTTTACATATTCTACCGTTTTATCCGCGCCGAGCTTCGTGACCATAGTGTCGGTCTTTACGGTCACGCCCAGCTCCGTCGCTTTTTTGATGAATCTTTCGGCGTAGGCGGGACCCGAAAGCTGCTCCTTGAAGGTCTGCAAGCCGAAGCCGTTATGTATGCACTGCTGCAAGATCCCGCCCGCTTCGCCGTCCTTTTCGAGCACAACGATGTCGCTTATGCCGTTTTCCTTAAGTGAGACAGCCGCCGCAAGACCCGCGCTGCCGCCGCCTATAATAATTGCTTCGTAATGCTTCATATCACTCATCATCGGTTCTCGCTTTCCAGAATATTACTTTTTGCCGAGTCGAGAACTATCTCCGTCGGAGCGCAGTTCAGCTCTCTTGCAAGAATTTCCACGACTCTCGGCTCGCAGAAGCCGCCCTGACATCGACCCATGCCCGGACGGACGCGCTTTTTCACGCCCTTGACCGTCCTTGCCCCGCAGGTGCGGCGTATGCAGGCGACTATCTCGCCTTCGGATATCTGCTCACAGCGGCAGATGATACGCCCGTATGAAGGCTCTTTTTTGATAAGCTCCGAGCGCTCTTCGGGGGAAAGCTCCTCCATGACTGCCGGGCGTTCTCTCGTCAGCACCGCGCCTTGCTTTTCTTTAAGAGTAAGGCGCTTCGAGATAAGCTCGTTAATGATATACCTTGCGATAGCGGGAGCCGAAGCCAGTCCGGGCGATTCGATACAGCAGGCGTTTACAAAGCCCTCCGCTCCGGGCTGTTCTTCGATAACGAAATCATGCACATCAGCCGAAGGACGAAGCCCCGCGAAGGTGCGTATCGAGCGGTTCAGCGGCACGTTCTTCACGAGCCTGCGGATATTCTTCGTTACGTAATCGAGCCCTTCGGTGCTGGTGCCGTTGTCGGCGAGGTCTTCCACCACGTCGCTCGACGGACCGATGAGCGTGTTGCCGTAAACGGTCGGCACGGCGAGAACGCCCTTGCCCTTTTCCTTCGACGGAACGGGGAAGACGATGTGCTTGACAGGCTGCACGGCATTGTCGAGCACGTAATATTCGCCGCGCCGCGGGGTTATGCGGAAGCGCACGTTATCGGCGACCATTCGGGCGATATTCTCGGCGTAAACGCCCGCCGCATTGACGACGAGCCGCGTTTCGAGCGCCCTTTCGGGAGTGCGGACGATATAGCCGCCGTCCGTGCGTTCGATGGCGGTACACGGACTGTTTAAGTACAGCTCCGCGCCGTTTGTCACAGCCACCTCCGCGCAGGCGATGGCGACCTCCCACGGGTAGATGACCGCCGTCGTGTAGAAATCGAGCGCCTTCGTCACCTCGTCGGAGAGGTTCGGCTCGGCTTCGTGAGCGGCTTTGCCGTCGAGCATCTTGTAGGGGATACCGCGATCGTCGGCGCGTGCGGCTAAGATATCGAGGTGTCTCTCCTCGTCCGCACCGCAGGCGGCAACAAGCGCCCCGACGACGGTATATTTGCAGCCGAGCTCCTTACAGAGCTGTTCGTAAAGGCGGCAGCCTTCGGGATTCATGCGGGCTTTCATCGTGCCCGGTTCGGGGTCGTAGCCCGTGTGGACGATAGCGGAATTCGCCATGGTAGCGCCGTCGGCGATGTCGTTTTCCTTGTCGATCAGCGCGAGCTTAAGGTCGTAGCGGGAAAGCTCCCTTGCGAGCATCGTTCCCGTTATGCCTGCGCCGATGATAACTATGTCGTACATTTTTCATCACGCTTTCTTTGTTAAAATGACTGATAATATTCAGCCGTTAATATAGATTATAGCAAAAAAGCATAAGATTGTCAAGCGTAAAAATGCGTGTACGGCGGCGCGACAACGGGAGCAGTACATTTTTTATCAAAAAAACGGCACGCCCGAAGGCGCACCGCGCTGTTATACTATATAACCTTGACCGAGAAACGGTAGTTAACCTCTGTACTGCCGCTGCCGAGCATCACAATGTAAGAGATCTCCGCCGCCGCGATGTTATCGCTGAATTTCAGCATAACGCTTTTGCCGCATACCCGAAGGTCGAGTCTGCCCTGCGGCGTGTGCATACAGCAGGGAGTGGTCCTGAACGTTTCAATGACCATCAGTCCCGAGCTGCTGCCCGAACGTTCGATTTCGGCTCGTGAGCCGCCGTTTATGCCCTGTTCCGTGAAGCGAAGCCGGTTCTCGTCGCCGTTATCCTCTGTGTAGCGGATCTCGAAGCCGCTGCCGTGAGTGATATAAACGCAGCCGAAGCGTTTTGTGCTTCTTTCTCCGTCAATATCCGATACCACGGTAAGCTCCGCCGCCCTTTCCGCGCCGCTCATGACAGACTGCACTGCGCTATCTCGCAGTCGATATCCCCGCCGACGAACCGCGCCACATTCTCCTTGAAAAGCTGTACGCTGTCGGTGCAGAAAAGCTCTATCTTCGCCTTGTGGGTCGAGGGCTTTAACGCCTTCTGAGCCTTTAACGCTTCAAAGGTCTGTTGTGCCGTAACGCCGCTCGACGAGATTAGCGTCACGCTCTCGCCCATAAATTCGCGCATTACGTCCTCGAAGAGCGGGTAGTGGGTGCAGCCCATGATGAGCGTGTCAACGCCCTGCTCCTTAAGCGGTGAGAGGTACTCGCGCACGAAGAACTCCGCAGGCTGACAGCCCGGAGCGGTGTAGCCGTTTTCCGCAAGCGGAACGAGCAGAGGGCAAGCCTTGCTGTAAACGCTGATATCGGGGCGCTGACGGTTGATCTCGTACTCGTAGCAGCCCGAGCGGATAGTCGCGGGCGTGGCGATAACGCCGATCTTCTTGTTGCGGGTAGCTTCGCAGGCGGCGTCGGCGGCGGGGATGATAACGCCGCTGTAACAGGTGATGTTAGTCCCCTCGAAAATGGGTTCGCTTGCCATAACGGAGGAAACCGTACCGCAGGCGACAAGCAGCAGCTTGACGTTATGCTTTTCCATAAAGGCGATATCCTGACGGGCGTAGCGTGCGATGGTAGCGCGGCTGCGCGTGCCGTAGGGAACGCGGGCGGTGTCGCCCAGATAGATGATATCCTCGTTCGGCATCAGCCTGATAAGCTCCTTAACGCAGGTAAGTCCGCCCACGCCGGAATCGAAAACGCCGATAGCCCCGTCGGAAATGCTGCCGTAAAGTGTGTCGATCATCTTATTAAGTCTCCCAAAAACGAATAATTAGTGAAGAAGTTAATAGTTAATAGTTAATAGTGAATAGTGAATAGTGAATAGTTAAGGTGTCCGCTTCGTGGACGATATTATGCGGAAGCAGGCACGAACTGCGTTAGTGCAGGCTCCGCAAAAAGTTGTCTGTTAATTTTAAAAAATATCAGTGCGGGGCGAAGCCTCCGCATAATACGCGCCGCAGGCGCACCTTAACTATTAACTATTAACTATTCACTATTAACTTTTTTCAGATCTCCTCGCCGAACGCAAGCTTGATAAGTCTGTCCTCCTGCTGGGCGGGGGTGAGTCCCGCGTATTCCATGAGCTTCGGGTACATACTTATCGGAGTGTGTCCGGGAAGGGTGTTTATCTCGTTTAAGACGGGCACGTCGCCCTCGCAGAGGAAGAAGTCCACCCTCGAAAGACCCGTGCAGCCGATAGTCCTGTACGCTTTGAGCGCCGTCTCGCGGATACGTTCTCTTGCCGCGTCGCTTATCGGGGCGGGGATAACGGTCTCGGAGGCGTCGTCGTTGTACTTTGAATCGAAATCGTAGAAGCCGACATTGGCGCTCCTTATCTCGCCGACCGTCGAAGCAAAGGGCTTATTGTTGCCCATGACGGCGCACTCGCACTCCATGCCGATGATGCCCTCTTCGATAAGCAGCTTTCTGTCGGAAAGGAACGCGAGCATTATGCCGCTTTTCATTTCTTCGGCGTTTGTCACTCTCGAAACGCCCACCGACGAACCCGCGCAGCAGGGCTTGACGAACATCGGGTATTTGAGCTTGCTCTCGGCTTCGGCGATAACTTCGTCTATCCTGTCCATATCGGAAATGCGCATGGGGACGTACTTGGTCATCTTTATGCCCGCCGATTCGAGGATAACATGGGTCATCTCCTTGTCCATGCAATTCGCCGACGAGATCATATCGCAGCCGACGAACGGCACCTCGCTCATGGCGAAAAGCCCCTGTATCGTGCCGTCCTCGCCGTTCTTGCCGTGCAGCACGGGGAAGATGCAGTCAACGCGCAGGTTCGAGTACGAGCCGTCCTTTTCGAGGGCGATAAAGCCCTTGTGGAGCGGGTCGGGGCTCATTACGCAGGTGATGTTGTCGGGGTGCTGCTCCCACTTGCCCGAAGGAATGTCCTCGATATCGCCGATGAAGCGCACCCAGTGTCCGCGCTTTGTTATGCCTATGCAGACCACCTCGTAATCGTCCTTCGGTATGCTTTTGATAACGTGCAGCGCCGAAACGTTCGATATATCATGCTCGCTCGACTTGCCGCCGAATATTACCGCGATCTTTTTTCTTGTCATACTATGTAAACTCCCTGTTATATTAATACCCGCAAAAGCGGTGGTCAATGTCCATTATATGCTCCCGCTCGGGGAAAAATGCTATTTAAAGTGAATAGTGTATAGTGAATAGTGAATAGTTATGGAGTCCGCTGCGCGGACGATATTATGCGGACGCCTGCACGAACTGCGTTCGTGCCAGCGCCGCACTCAATTAATCACATTTGAACCGCAGGACATTATTCAGTGCGCGGCTTGCGGCATCAACAAGTTGATGCAAACTACGGCTCGTGCTGCCTGCGCATAATTCGCGCCGAAGGCGCTCCTTAACTGTTCACTTCACCAACGAAGTTGGTGCAATCACTATTAACTATTAACTTTTATTTGTATTCCGCTGCCTTCTCGAATGACAGTCCGCCGCCGAAGAGGTCGAGTGCGCTGCCTATCGTGAAGTCGATCTTGCCGCCGCCGATAGCGTCCAAAAGTGCCACATCGTCAAACGATGCTATCCCGCCCGCGTAGGTGCAGGGAATGGGGCTTTCTTTGAGAAGCTCCGACGCGCCGCGCTCGATGCCCTTCTGCCTGCCCTCAGCGTCGGCAGCGTGGACGAGAAACTCCGCACAGCAGCCCGAGAGCATTTCCATCGTTTCGGCGCAGAGCTTTACATCGGTGAAGTTCTGCCAGCGGTCGGTAACGATGTAATAGTCGCCGCCGCGCTTCTTGCACGAAAGGTCGAGCACCAGCCGTTCTTTGCCCACTGCCGAAACAAGCTTTTTCAGGCGGTCGAAGTCGATAGCGCCCTCTCGGAAAACGTAGCTCGTGACGATAACGTGCGAAGCCCCCATGTCGAGGAAATCCGCCGCGTTCTCGTCGGTGATGCCGCCCCCTATCTGCAAGCCGCCCTCGTAAGCGCCGAGAGCCAGCCGCGCCTGCGCTAAATCAGCGGCATAATGCTCGCTGCCCTTTGGGTTCAGTATTATAACATGACCGCCGCTAAGCCCGCGAGCCTTGTAAAGTTCGCCGTACCAGTCGGCATTGCGTTCCGAAACGAAATTATCCACCGCCTGCGAGCCGCTGTCATTAAGCGACGCGCCGACGATCTGCTTCACTTTGCCGTTATGTATGTCGATGCATGGTCTGAATCTCATGCGCAAAAGCTCTCCTTAATAATAGTCATAGCCGTTGTCATAGCCGTAGTCTTCCGCCGAGCTTTCCTCCGCCTTATTTTCGGAGAACTCCTTTTTGAACATCATAAACAGCGCAATGCCCTTATCGGTGTCGGCGTATACCGCTTCGGTGAAGTAGCAGCCGTCTCTGCCGAGAACACGCGCTACCGACTGCTTAAGCGTCTTGTCGGAGATCTTGTAGCTATCGCCGTCCTGCGAGAAGCCCATGCTCCATAAGCTGCCGTCCGCGGGGATAAAGCATATCGAATTGCGCCCGTCGTTACCGTCCGCCACCGCTTCGGCGATAAGCGCCCTGAGAGCCTCCTCATCGGCAGGCTGGGCAGAAAGCGTGTGCGAGGCGTAGGTGTCCTTCAGCACGGGCGTGTCGGGTGCTGTCGTCGGAAGAGTGTGGTCTCTTGCGAGGTCGCGTCGGCTGACGTTGAAATACTCGTGATGGGTGAGCCGTCTGCCCTTGTCGGGAATGGGGTCGTCCCATGTAACGTCAACGTAGTATTTTGCGCCGTCGATGGTCACGACGTTCCATGCGTGGTCGGTCTTGTCGGGCTCGAAGTAATAGACGTACTCGCACGGGATACCGAGCATTTCCGTAAGCAGGCGGAAGGAAGTAGCGTAGCCTGTGCATATCGCGATGCCGTTTACCAGTGCGCCGTAGGGGTTGTCGCTGTTTTCGGCGGGCTTCGGGATAACCGCCCGCGAGCCCTCGTCGTAGGTGCAGTTCTGCACGATATAATCGTGAACGGCAAGTTCCTTTTCGTAATCGGTCATGTCGTCGGTGATTATCCAATCAAGTATCTCGGCAGCCTTGTTGAGTATCTCGTCCTGCATTTTGTCAAGCCCCGTGCGGCTGCCCGTTTTGTATGCCTGCACGATTGGTGCGGTATCGTAGAACAGCTTTTCGGGCACGACGTTATAATATTCGGGGCAGACCCCCGCGGGCTTGACCTCGGACTTTGTCCCTGCTGCGGGAGAGCCCTCTTCGGTCTCCCTGTCGTCAAGCGAAGATACCGCTCCTGCGGCAGAAGCAGGCGGCAGCGTTACCGTAGCCGCAGTAGATACGGCTGCGGCAGCAGCGCCCTCCGCACCGCAGGATGAAAGCATGAGTACAGCGGCGGAGGCATAAAAAGCCCTTGCGCGAAAGCTCACAAAACCGCTCCTTTCCTACAAATCTTACAAAATTAATGTCGCATACATAATATTATACAATAAATACAATCAGGTGTCAAGAGCGAATAACGCCAATATAACGCGGTATGCTCAGTAAAAATTGTTGATTAAAACAAAACGCACGGCGTATTATCGCCGTGCGTTCTGCTTTACAGTAAATATGATGGAGAAAAATAATATGTGGTTCAGTTTAGGGGAGGTGATGAGGCTCCCAAGTATGCGAACCGCTGACCGTCATTCAGCTTTAAATTTCTTCGCTTCCTCTTGTAAAACATTATAATCTTATAATGTGACAGTTTTATGATAAGGAACTGAAATATTTAGAAGATTAAAATGTAAGAACCGACCATTTATCCTGACTCGATTATACCATAAACGAAGCGGCTTGTCAACACTTTTATTTCCGAAAATTTTATAAACTTTTAGCGCTCTGACAGACCACGAAATACCATTTGACAAAAATGCCGGGATGTGCTACAATATATTCAGCTTTAAGGGAAAGGGAGGTGCGCCGATGCCCGAAAGATCGTTTCTCGCGGGGGCTGCCGAGCCTGTGCTGCGCTTCCGTGCTTCGCGGAAGAAATTTATCGAGCCCGAGGCTTGCTCGGCGTATATCTCGCAGATGGCAAGAGCCGCAAGGGTGAAGTACGTCCTGCCGCGCGCTGCGAGGCTCTCGGGACGCATCGCCGAGAGCGAAACAGACGGTATGCAGTATTTCACCATCGTCCCGAAGGACTCGCAGTCGGGCATCCGCGTGAAAATAGCCTACCTGCACGGAGGGTCATACTTCGCGCCGCCCAACATCTTACACTGGGAAATGCTGCTGCGGCTCGGTGATCTGTGCGATGCGGAGATAACCGTGCCGCTTTATCCGCGTGCGCCGCTCAGAACGTGCAGCGCCGCCTACGAGGAGCTTCTCGGCTTTTTTGCAAGGCATAAGCCCGATGTGCTGATGGGCGATTCCGCGGGCGGAGGGCTGGCGACGGGTTTGGCGCAGGTGATGGGCGCCGA
>JAILFF010000131.1 GCA_024697705.1 Ruminococcus sp. | reverse complement strand
GATGGTAGAGCAACTGACTCTTAATCAGTGGGTCCTGGGTTCGAGTCCCCGATGGTGCAGTTTACTGGCCGGTTGGTCAAGCGGTTAAGACTTCGGCCTCTCACGCCGACAACACGAGTTCGAATCTCGTACCGGTCACTGTATTGAGGAGTCAAGCGAATTAACCTTGCTTGTCTCCTTTTTGATGTAAACTGACGGTTCCTTAGCTCAGTTGGTTAGAGCATCCGGCTCATAACCGGACGGTCCTGGGTTCGAGTCCCCGAGGAACCACACCATATTTAAGGCAGATCGTTATTCGATTTGCCTTTTTTATTTATTCATAAAATATCTATTGACATTGGTTTTGTATAAGAGTAAAATTTAATCATGTATGAATAATTTTGAAAGGCAATGGTGACATCTATGCTTACTCTTGATAAGGTTTATAAGGCTTCCCATGTGCTTAAGGAGGTCCTGCACCCGACGCAGTGCATCAGGGCGCGGCACATCAATCCCGAGGCGGAGGTTTATCTTAAAACCGAAAATTTGCAGGTGACAGGTTCCTTTAAGGTTCGCGGCGCTTATTACAAGATCTCGCAGCTTTCCGAGGAAGAAAAGGCTCGCGGCGTAATTGCCTGCTCGGCAGGTAATCACGCGCAGGGCGTGGCTCTTGCGGCTCAGAAAAATGGTATCAAGGCTGTTATTTGTCTGCCCGACGGCGCTCCGATCTCCAAGGTCGAGGCTACCAAGAGCTACGGCGCGGAGATATGTCTCGTTCCCGGCGTTTATGACGACGCTTACAACAAGGCTTTGCAGCTGCGCGACGAGCATAATTATACTTTCATTCACCCGTTTGACGACGAGAATGTTATCGCGGGTCAGGGTACGATCGGGCTTGAGCTTATAGATCAGCTGCCCGAGCTTGACGCGGTAGTTGTTCCTGTCGGCGGCGGCGGACTTATCTCGGGCGTTGCTTTCGCTGTCAAGAGCCTTAACCCGAATATCAAGGTCTACGGCGTGCAGGCGGCGGGTGCTCCCTCAATGGTAAATTCGCTTAAGGACGGTAAGATCGAATGTCTTGATTCGGTTTCGACTATTGCCGACGGTATCAAGGTAAAGGAGCCTGGCGAGCATACGTTCGAGTTCTGCAAGCAGTATGTGGACGAGATCGTTACCGTCACCGACGACGAGATATCTTCGGCAATACTTGCTCTTATCGAGCAGCACAAGCTTATCGCAGAGGGCGCGGGCGCGGTTTCCGTGGCGGCTGTTATGTTCAATAAAGTTCCCGTAAAGGGCAAGAAGGTCGTTTGCCTTGTTTCGGGCGGCAATATCGACGTTACTATTTTGAGCCGCGTTATCAAGCGCGGTCTGCTGAAATCGGGTCGCTCGGATACGCTTGCGATACAGCTGGAGGACAAGCCGGGTCAGCTGCTCGGCGTTTCAAAGATCATTGCGGAGCTCGGCGGCAACGTTGTTTCCATTCACCACGAGAGGGCGAGCGAGGACAGCGATATCACCGACTGCATACTTCGCATCGTGCTTGAAACCAGGGACTTCGACCATATCAGACAGATCCGCGAGGCGCTCAAAAACGGCGGCTTCAAGATCGTTGACAGATAATAATTTTTAAGGAGAGATTTAAAATGGCAGAAACAGTTTATACCAAGAACGCACCCGACGCGATAGGACCTTATTCGCAGGCTAAGATCGTCGGAGGACTTATTTTTACTTCGGGACAGATCGCGATAAACCCCGCGACAGGCAATGTCGAGGCTGACACTATCGAGGGTCAGACCGAGCAGATCTGCAAGAATCTTGCGGCTATCCTTGAGGCTGCGGGCAGCTCGCTCGACAAGGCGGTAAAGACCGTGTGCTTCCTTGCCGATATGAACGATTTCGGCAAGTTCAACGAGGTTTACGGCAAGTATTTCACCTCCAAGCCCGCGAGATCGTGCGTTGCTGTCAAGACCCTGCCCAAGAACGTTCTTGCAGAGGTCGAGGTCATTGCCGAGAAATAAAAAACAGATAAGTTCATTCACTGTCGTTCCGCAGGCGATACCGTTGGGGCGGCAGTGATTTTGTAAAAGGAGGCGGCAATGTATTTATGGAAGACATTTACGACAGATACAAACGAATGAACTTTGCAGAGCTTAGAAAATACCTTAAGGATCAGAGAAAAATACAAAAGCTGTATTATGCTCTCCCCGCTGTTCTTTCGGTGCTGAAGATATTTGGGTACTGTATGCAGGGCTGGTCAACCTATCCTTCTATGGTTGATGAAATGTCTAACAATGGCACGATACACGCTAATCTTACAACGTTCGGGTTATTTGACTGGGTAGTAGTATTGCTGCTTATACCTTTGCTCCCGTTTGAAAAGACACACATCAAATTCGATTTTGCGTCGCCGATACTTATGACGGCGTATGATGTATTAAAACTGCTGCTCGTTGGCGCCGAATCCTTTGACCCGATGCTTTTTGGCGTGACGATCTACTATATCCTTGCGGCGCTTCATCTGAGGGTGATCTGCAAGAGGATAGTTTTTATCAAAAGCCTGCCCGATTATCCGTTTTCGCCCGCTGTCGAGCTTGAAAGACAGCGCGAGCTTGAGGTAATGAAATACTCCGAGCAAAGTCAGAAAAACCAAAAGCTGATAAAACAGGAGGAAAAGAAGGTCGCGGGTACGCTTGAAGAAAAAATGAGCGCTCTCCCGAAAAGGCACATCGAGGAACTGCATATCAGCCGCGGTAATTTTGACGACACCGAAGATGATTACACCGACAAGCTGATAGGCGAAGACCTGCGCGACGGCGCCGCTGCGCCCGAGTTTGAAGATACCGACAAGGACTACAAGGAAGACTTCAACACGCAGGATAAGCTCACTATCGAGCGGCGCGAACGCATCGACGAGATCGACGGCGGCTTTGAGGGAGATTTTGAAGCCGAGTCCCCGAAGGCGTATCTTTTCGGCGGGGACAGCCTTGACGAAGCGGAGAAAAAGGTCTCGCTTGATAAAAGTCAAGGTCAGCGTTATTTTGGGAGCGGTATCCACGACAGCGAGGATCATGATTACCGCGGCGATATTCCCGAAATGGCAGCGATGACAAAAGCCGATTTCGACGATTCGGAGGAGGGCTACACCGACGAGCTTTTCGGAGGCGTTAAAAATCCGGGTATCATCGACGATGAAAAGCCCGAAGGTTACAAGCCTGTTGTCTGAGAACAAACCGATCTTAAACGCCCCGTAAAAAGGGCGTTTTTGATGTCCGCCGCCTAAATTCAGGAAATTTATCGGCGGCTATTGAAATTTTCATGTAAGTCTGTTATAATATATATAGTATATGTTCGGTGCTGATGATACGGAACGGGGGGTTGATCATGGACGGCGCGGAATATGAAGACGAGGTTTTTTACTGCTTCGCGGATTTTGAATTTACCTGCGGGGAAAAGATCTACCGCAATCAGGCAGAAATGCTTTCTGTCGGAATTATTATTTGCGACGAGGAATATGAGATCGTTGAAACATATTACAATACCTCCTGCCCCGTGAAGAATTCGCAGCTTTCCGCTCATTGCCGCAAGCTGACAGGGCTTACGCAGGACGAGATATTCGCTTCGCCCGACTCGAACAGCGTTATCGAACAGGTTCTCGATATCCTCGACGATTACGGCATTGACGAGGTAAGGGTCTGGGGCAACTACGACAAGCAAGGGCTGTTAGCCGACGCAAAGCAGCACCGCAAGACGTACAGCAGCTGCGACTGCATCGAGGAACTCGCCAAAATGATCGTCGATGTGCAGCCGGGTGTCGTGAAAAAACTGGGTCTGCCCGAAGCGATAAACATTGAAGAGCTGGCGGGCGCTTTCGGGTTCACCCCCGAGGAGGGCAGCTTTCACAACGCATTCAACGACGCTATGGGGCTTTACGAGATTTCAAAGGGCGCTTATACTACCGATTTTGCAAGAAACTCGGCTCTCAGAAGGCTGATAGAGGAACGCTCGGCACGCAGACAGGCTATCCGTGAGGAAGCGGCAAGAAAGCGCCGCGAGATCGCCTTTTCGATGCCGCTTACCGAAGAGGAACAGAGCTTTCTTGACAGCCTTGACGATTCCGTGCGCGAGGAGGAGCTGCAAAAGCTCATCTCCATGCGCTGCACTATAATAAAGCGGTTCACCATGCTGCCCGACACCGAGCGCTTCGTGCTGATATGCTTCGACGAGCCTCGCCGAATAAAGGTATTGCCGATCGAAGAATACACCGATGATAAATCGAAAGCGGCGGTGTTTTGGCGGTATATCACGAGAGAGGAATTTTCCGCGGCGCTGCTTGAAGCGGTAAAGGGCTGAGTGCTCGGAAATGAAAAAGAAAAACGATGAAGATCGGATGAAGGGAAAATTACCAATGATAAAGAATGTTATTTTTGATATAGGCAGAGTGCTGATAGATTTCGATTTCGAGGGCTTCGTCCGTGGGCTTTTCGGTGCGGAAAAAGGCGAGCAAGTCACGCAGGCGATGTGGAAAAACCCCGACTGGCGCGAGCTTGACCGCGGCGTGCTTTCCGACGAGGAGGTGCTGACGCGCTTTATCGACAAGGCTCCCGAGCTTGAACATGAGATACGCTATACATTCGCGAAAATTGGAGACTGCGCACAGCTGAGGGACGGCGCTGTCGCACTTATCGACCGCCTTAAAGCCGAAGGGTACGGGGTGTACTATCTTTCAAATTATTTTGAGTACATCATGCATACGGCGCCGTGGGCGCTTGATTTTGTGCCGCACACCGACGGCGGAGTTTTTTCCTGCCGCGAAAAGGTGACAAAGCCCGACCGAAAGATTTACGATATACTCTGCGGGAGGTACGGTCTTGTTCCCGAAGATTGCGTTTTCATCGACGATACCTTGGCGAACGTCACCGCCGCGGAGAATTTCGGCATGAAGGGCATCAATTACGTTTCGCAGGGGTTCGGGCGTCTTTACGGGCAGATAAAAGAGCTGTCGGAATAAAAAAAGTGACAAATGTCACTGTGCAAAGTGACGTTTGACATCTTGCGTTTACGTCAGCGGCGCGGTATAATTGTAATAAGAACAAAAGATACATATATCGCCCTGACGGAGGACACCCTTATGGGAAAAATAAAAAGAAACAGTCTTCTGAGCGCTTATCTTGCCAATGTGCCGCTGAATGTGAGCATGGTCTCGAATTTCTTTGCCGGCGCGGTCTGCCGACTGATACTGTCGGTTTTTATTTCGCAGACTATGAACGTCCTGAATGTCTGTCTTTGCGCGGCGGCGATGCTGTTCTGCGCGGCGGCGATAAACGTTACCGCCTATTTTATGTGCATGGCGCTGTCATGCCGCCGCCGTGAGAATCCCCGCGCAGATGTTCCGTCGGTGATGGTTTTGACGATCTGCTGTGCTGCCGTCGCTTTCGTGCTCGGAGCCGCCGCTGCGCCTCAGATGCTCAGTCTGCTTTCACACGGATGAGCAGGAAATATTATTGAAGTTATAATGCTTCTCCCCCGAACTGTTTCGGGGGAGATTTGTTTTGGTTATAATTTACAGAAGAAAACAAGCCCCCGAAGAACGGGGGCTTGCGTAGTTTGTCGTTTGTCAAAGCCGCTATGCGTGAACTGCGGTATTGGTGAGGTTCCAGCGGAAAGTGGATATGCGCTGTGCCTTTGTGTTGTCGTAGCTCCAGTTGGCAAGGGCGGCGTCGGGGTCGAAATAGCGGTAGTCGTTCCTGCCCTTGGATTTGTTGTAGCTTACCATACGCGGCGGAGTTCTCACGTCGGGCGTGCCGAGACGCAGGCTCTCCTCGCCGAAATGCAGTATCTCCTTTGCCGTGACCTTATCCTTGTCGCAGATGTTGTATATCCCTTCGTAGCGGCACTTCGGGATATTCACTATGCCGATGATGAACTCGATATAGTTGTAAATGCTGCAAAAGGAGAACGAATAATTTCCTTCGCCGTAGATATACGAACAATTATTCTTGCGGTCGATGACGTGTTCGAGCAGATTGTCGGTAAATTCGGGCGTGTAGATAGGTGCGAGCCTTGCAATTACAGGCACCGTCGAGGATTTCTTGAACGCCTTGAGCATCATTTTCTCCGAATTGAGCTTCATTTCGGCGTAGATGCTGGTCCCTTTTTCCGAAGCTGTCTCTCTGATGGGGTCTCTGCCTTTCTGGATCCCGTAGATCTGTGTTGTGCTTGTGAGGATAAAGTTCTTCACGCCCGCGGTGTGGGCGGCTGTATAGATGAACTTATCCGACTGTTTTGATGTCTTTAGCTCGGTATCGCCGACTGTTTCTCCGAGATCGTTATCCACTGTGCAGGCGATATGGATAACCGTGTCAATGGCATTTTCGCTTATGACTTTTGTTATTGTTTCTTCGTCGGTTATCTCGCACATGGTGTAGTGGAAACGCTCGTCGTCGCCGCGTGAGCTGAACATGGTGTCCACCGCAAATACGTTGTGGCCTTTTTCGATAAGGCGGTCTGTTACTTCTCTGCCGATCCTGCCCATTGCTCCTGTTACCATTACATTTGCCATTTTTCTCAATCCTTTCCTCAGTCTTGAAGCGCGGGTGTTACCCTGATGAATTATATATATATCTATTCAGAAAACGATTTAAACAGAAGACGCATCGAAGCTGTTCGTGTTGGGCGAAAAAACACGTAAACAAGCTGTTTCCCGTGTGCGGGCTGTGCAAGGACGGGGGGACGACTGCCTGCTATTGAAAACGTTTTCATTTTTTGACGGATTTACAATATCTTTCCAATGCAGAGACAGATATATTAATACCTATCAAAAAATTCTCGCTGCTTTATTATATTATACCATACTTTTTGCATTTTGCAAATACTTTTTTCAACAAAGTCCTAAAAGTTTTATTTTCCTCATAATTTCACTTGCGAAAATTTGTGAAATGTGTTACAATAATATAAGATATAATCAGACATTTTCAAACGAATGTTCTTTTATTTTATTATAATCTAAATTTTGGCACATTGTGTTTTCTTTATAAATAAGCTTAAAAAACAGAAAATAAAAAAATATTAAACTCGGGGTCATTTCAAACGCTTGCGGGTTTTAATATGATGGGAGATTGGAGTTAAATTGACATATTCAAGTCTGATATTCGCGTCGGTCATTTTGCCGTTATCGGTGCTGTTTTTGTTTTTTGACCGTTCATCGGAGTATAAGAACCTCTGCCTTTGTATCACCTCGTTTTTGTTTGTAACGTGGGGACATCATCTGCTGGCGGGGGCGTTATTCGTTACGCTGATCGTGGACTATCTGTTTGCGCTTGCCGTCGAGGGAAGCCTTAAACGCGACAAAAGCCGCGCCGTGACATTCCTGATACTTGATCTGCTTGTCAACGCGGCGGTGCTCGTATTCATAGCGCACAACGACGTTTTCCCCGAGGAAAGCGGACTGCTTATCAACAAAATGTTCCTGCCTGTCGGCGCGGCGTTCTATGCGCTTAAGAATTTTGCCTACGTTTACGATGTTTATTCGGGGCGCTGCAAGGCGGAGCGCAGTCCTTTCTATTTTATAACCTTCGGTATGAGCTATCCGTTTATGCTGGCGGGTCCCGCCGTGCGCTATTCGGAGATAGCTCCGCAGCTGCGCGAGAGAAAGCTTACCGCAGCACTGATGAGCCGCGGCGTAAAGAGTTTTGCGCTTGGCTTCATCAAATCGGTGATAGCGGTGCCTGCTTTTAATTCGATCGCAGAAGCGGGTATCTACGCCGAACACGCAGCCGGTCTGGGTTCGGTTATCGGTATGCTTGCGAAATTCAGCGCCGTATGGTTCACCTTTACGGGAATGTCGGACATGGGAACGGGTATTGCCTGTATGAACGGCTTTGACGTTCCGCTGAACTATACGCGGCTCAATTCAAAGCTGATGCTTGGGGGTGCCGTAAGGTGCTACAATACCTCTATGATCGAGCTGTTCAAGGATATCCGCGGCGACAGCGCGGCAACTCCCGTGTGGACGGTAGTGCTTGCCGTCTGCGGAGCGGCGTTTTATTCGCCGAAGCCCATGTCGCTTATTGTCGGGCTTATAACGGGTATAATCCTTGCGGGCGAATATCTGTTTGCTTACGACAGGATAGAAAGAATCCCCTCGCCCGTGAAGGCGATAGTTACCGCGGTCATCGGATTTTTCCTGTTCAGCCCGCTGGCATTTAACGACTTCCCCGAATGGCTGTTCTGGATCACGGGTATAGCTGTCAGCAACGAAAACAGCAGCGAGACAAACGCAGCCGTTTTCGAGCTTGTAAAAAACAATATGCTGATAATCATTATTTTCCTTGCGGCGGTCTCGCCGATAGGGGAGCTCGTAAAGAACGCTGCCGACAAGCTTTCGCAGCGCTCGGCAGGGCATTATACCGCAGTAAAAGTGACGGAGGCTGTTCTTACCGCCGCTGCCCTTGCGATAAGCTTTATACTTCTTGCCGCCAATACGGCAGCTGTCTGAACGGAGGTGCTTTTCAGTATGGGACGATTTGAAGATCACAACAATGTCACGGACGCCGATGAGATAAACTATTTTCTGAATAACGCCGCCAACGCCGACGACGCCGAAAATGCTGCCGCAGCAGCCGAAGAAAAGCGGCTCGGCAACATCTCCGAGGAAGATACTAAGGCTCATTCCGACGCGCTGACCATTATTATTATCGCGTTTGTAATACTGTTTTTCGGCTCGGTGTTTACCACGCTTACCAATCATCAGGATATGACCGAGGATACCGACAACGCTTCCGCGAGGTTCGGCAAGTTCGTCGAGGGAAGCTATTTTGCGGATATCGAGAAGAAGTTCAACACGCAGCTGCCGCTTCAGGACGAGTTCCACAATGCGAGTATCCTTATTAAATACTGTTTTGGTATAGATAACTCCACCGACGATCTTATCGACATCGAAAGCAAGCGTCTTGCAGACGACCCTTACAGCATCAGTCAGACGAATCAGTATATCCCCGTGAACAACAATACAAGCAGCGAAGAAGGCGACGACGACGGAGAAGTAACAAAGAAAACCCTCCCCGAGGTCGTTACCACAAGCAACAACAAGAACAAGAAGATATCGGGCATTACGCTGACGACGGTAACAAACGAGAATCAGATGTTCGATGAAGAAGATAAGCCGATGAGCGTTGACCGCAACGCGCCTCCGGGAAATCACGACGCGGGCTTTAATCCTTACGCGAACAGCACCGAGACTCAGCCGACCGAAACGCAGACGCCGATCACTCAGCCGAGCGATCAGCCGACGGAGACCGCTTCGCACACGCAGATCTATTTCACCGACCCGAACAGAACGCAGCCCTCCGAAACCGAGCCTGTTCAGTCAGAACCCGAACAGAGCGGTCAGATACCGCAGAATACCGATCCCGTGACGACCGATCCTCCCGCGACAACGAAGAGTACAAATATGTTCATTATTCCCGCGCAGGGACGCTGATAATTATGGAAAATAATTCCGAAGAAGTGCTCGACATAACCGCCGAAAGCACTACCATTGAAGAAAGGCTGCATCTTCCTCCGAAAAAGCGGGCTTTGTTGATAATTTCAGCCGTCGCAGCCGTGATCGTGCTTGCGGCGGTGCTGACAGCCGTTATCGTTATGCGAAGAGCCTGCGTCAAGCCGGTGAGACAGTTTTTCCGTTCGGTGGAGACTTCCGACGGAGAAGCCTTTGCGGAGTGTCTGCCGCCGTGGGTCATTGACAGCTTTAAAGGCGAAAGTCCCGCGGAGTATTACGAAGAGAATATGCTCAAAGAGTCGCTGGCAGAGCTTGAAGAGGACTACGGCGACCGCATAAGGATAAGTATGCGCGAGGAGCAGCGGGTTAGGCTTGATGAATCGGGTCTGAAAAAGCTTGAAAAGCAGCTTGGCGAGGGTACGGATATAGCAAAGGCTTATGATCTTGTGATAAGCTATACTGTTAAGGGCAGTATGAGGAGCGAAACAAAGCGAAGGGAGTTCACCGTCTGCAAGACGGAAGGCAGATGGGTCATCGCGGGCGTTCCGAATACGATACTGTAAAAGATAAAGGATAAAAGATATTGAGCCGCAAAGCATGCGGTATTCGCAAATGATAGCGCGAATGTCCCGAGATCAAATTAATAATAACAAGCCGTTCGTGCGTAAGGCACGGGCGGCTTTATGCTTCGCTAAATTTGTTAAAAAAACGTAAAACTGCGGCTTTTGAACTGGACTTAGCGGGAATGATGTGATATAATAAAAATGATTTATCCGAAAATGAGAAGGTGGTGAACGCAATGGCAGAGAATACCGAGCAGCCCGCAGCGTCGGAGGATTCGTCCGAAAATAAGCAAAACAGCTATATGGTCGATATCGCTTCCGACAGAGTTTACAATAATCAGGACGAGGAATACCGCAGCGCTTTTACCCGCTGGAGAAACGCGGGATTCAATAAGCTCGGATATCGGTTCGTTCATGACAAGCGCGAGCATACTTACGTTGACGGCGGCGGCTTTGCCGATAAACTGGCGGTGACGGCTGAGATAAACTCTCTGCACGGCTGCTTGCAGTTTTTAAGTATGCTGATGATGATCTATTTCTGCTTTGAACAGTTTTTCTATATGTTCATGAAAACGCATTACGATCATGTGTTCATCAACCGCACCTATTACTCGCTGCGGAGTATGAGCTACGCCGTCAGCTCCGAACAAATGTATGTTTATTGCCTGACGAGGATAGCGCTGCTGTGCTTCCCCATCATCGTCATGCTTAAGATCGTAAAGCTGCCATCAAAGGTGGCTATCCCGCGGTCAAAGCTCGACAGGCGGCTCGTCTTTTACGGCTTTTCGGTGGCGCTGATGCTTTTCGTCTGCTTCAGGTTCTTCGACTACCTGCTGACGTATATGCTTCAGATGATAAACATTGACGTTACGTTCTATACATATATACAGACCGACACCGAACAGGCGCAGATATGCTATTTTGTCTGCGAACTGGTGCTGGTGCCGATACTGACGGAGATACTTTTCCGAGGGTGCATATTGCAGCTTTTCAGGCAGTTCGGCGACAACTTCGCGATATTTATCTCATCGCTTGCGGCGGCGCTCTGCTACCGCGATATTTCAAAGATACTGTATATGTTCACGCTCGGGATAGCGCTCGGAGTGTTCACGATAAGAAACGGCAGCCTTATCCCCGCGATGGTGACAAACCTTTTCTTTACGAATATAACGCTGCTGCTGAACACGCTCGCAAAGGAGAAGTTCCTTATCCGCAACAGGCTGACGGAGATAAGCGTCTGCCTTGTGATGCTCTGCGTTTCATTCCTGTTCCTGATATTCATGCGGATACATTTTGATAATCCGTTCAAGTTGGTAAATGACAATACGGAACTGACTTTTCAGCAAAAGGTGCGGCAGCTGCTCAATTCGAGCTGGACGGTTATATGGCTGATATGTATGCTTTTATCGACTATTCTTTCGGTTTCGTTTATATAAAGAAAAATTACAAATAAGCATCTACTTTAAGATAAAAGATTAAAGATAATAGATAAAAGATATAATACGCAACAGTGAAATATTAGTTTAATATTTCAAACACGGAGATTAAAATATATCTTTTATCTTTTATCTCTTATCTTTTATCTTCTATTAAATGCTCATTTATGGTGTAATAGCATGGCTGAGTTAAATGACGAATATTATATGCGGCGCTGCATTGAGCTTGCGATGCTTGCCGCCGAAAACGACGACGTTCCCGTCGGCGCGGTCGTCGTGAGACAGTCGGACGGCTTGATAGTCGGCGAAGGCTTCAACCGCCGCGAAAAGGATAAGTCCTCACTCTCCCACGCCGAACTTATCGCAATAGCTCAGGCTTCCGAAAGACTCGGCGGCTGGCGGCTCGTGGACTGCGCTCTCTATGTCACCCTCGAACCGTGCGTGATGTGCGCGGGCGCCGTCGTGAACAGCCGCGTCGAACGGGTGGTGTACGGCGCGGACGAACTGCGATTCGGCGCGTGCGGGTCGCTTTTCAATGTGTTTGAACAGGGGCTGAACCACACGCCGCAGGTCACAAGTGGAGTATTGAAGGACGAATGTACAGCACTTCTCAAAGATTTTTTCAGGGAGCTGCGGAAAAGATAGTCTCGTCCGCAGGGGGTGAACGGCAGATGGCTACGGAGGAATACCGGGATCTATACGACGAGCACAGAAAACCTCTCGGCAGGACGGCGAAGCGCGGAAACGGGTCGCTGAACGAGGGGGAATTTCATGTGGTCGTGATGATCGCCACGATGGATTCGCACGGGCGGCTGTTGTGTACGCTGCGTTCGCCCGAAAAGTCGTCATATCCGGGAGTATGGGAGCTGACGGCGGGCTCGGTGCTGGCGGGTGAGGACAGTGTTTCGGCGGCGGTGAGGGAGCTTCGCGAGGAAACGGGTATCTCTGCGCAGCCCGAGGAGCTAAAGCTGTTCGGGACGGTCACGGAGAAGAACGCCTTTATCGACTGTTATTTTCTGCGCCGCGATGTTGAGCTTTCCGAGATAGTATTGCAGGAGGGCGAGACTGCCGACGCGCGTTTGGTGAGCAAGTCGGAGTTTGAGAATATGATAGCGCAGAAGAAGATAGCGTTTCCGGTAGCAAGGCGGTATTCGGAATTGTATCCATTGCTTATGCAGGAGGGGTTCATATGAACCCCTTTTTTGATGCGAAAAAAGAAGCGCAAGTGATGACAAAAACGGGGTCAAGGGGGGGCTCCCCCCTTGCGGGGGTTCAAAGGGGGCAGCGCTCCCCTTTGCGGGGTATCGCATGAACGCTTTCGCGTTCACGCATGGCAGAGCCCCATTTGCGCGAAGCGCAACAAATGCAAAGCCGACGGTCAAGTAAATCCTGAAAATTCGCAAAAGTGAGCGGACAAAATTAAAATCGGCAATTTCATAGGAAAGCAAACAAAAACGCACAAGCGAATAGCTCTGCAAAACAGTACGGAAACAAAGAAATTGCCGATTTTATTTTGCGAAAGAGCTGTCTGAACAAAGTTCAGACCGGCGATATTTCGCAAAAAGATTGCGCGGAAGTCGGGATATTCGCACGGATACGCAAATTAACGGGGCGAACGGTCAGGAGCAAGCCCCCGCCCTAAAATTAATCATGTTCCGTATTATGTGGGGCTGTTCCCTCGTCCGAGGACTTTAAAGTGATAGCATAATGACTAATGAATGACGGAGCAATTTCCTGAACTTGCAAAAATTAAACAAAAATGCGCCAAACCTCATATTTTTCTGCAATTTTTCAAAAAAAGTTTTCAAAAACGGTTGACAAAGCCGAGTTAGTGTGTTATAATATTAACGTTCGATGTCGGGCAGCGCATTATTAAGCTGCCAAATGCTGTAATATATAAGGAGGAATCCCCACATGGAATTCAAGAATCAGTACCTTGCTGACATTTTTGCCAAGGTAGAAAAGAGAAACCCCGGCGAGCCCGAGTTTTTACAGGCTGTTAAAGAGGTTCTTATCACAATTGAACCTGTTATCGAAAAGAGACCCGACCTCGTTGAAGCCGGCGTTGTTGAAAGAATAGTTGAGCCTGAGCGTCAGGTTATGTTCAGAGTTCCGTGGGTAGACGACAACGGCAAGGTCCAGGTCAACCGCGGTTACAGAATCCAGTTCAACTCCGCTATCGGACCCTACAAGGGCGGCTTAAGATTCCACCCCACCGTATGCGCTTCCGTTATCAAGTTCTTAGGCTTCGAGCAGATCTTCAAGAACAGCCTTACCAGCCTTCCGATGGGCGGCGGCAAGGGCGGTTCCGACTTCGACCCGCAGGGCAAGTCCGACGCTGAGGTTATGCGTTTCTGCCAGAGCTTCATGACCGAGCTTTGCAAGCACGTTGGCGCTAACACCGACGTTCCCGCAGGCGATATCGGCGTAGGCGGCAGAGAGATCGGTTATCTGTTCGGTCAGTACAAGAGGATCAGAAACGAGTTCACCGGCGTTCTCACCGGCAAGAGCATGGAGTGCGGCGGTTCGCTTATCCGTCCCGAGGCTACCGGCTACGGCGCTGTTTACTACACCGTTGAGATGCTCAAGCACTTCGGCGACAGCATCGAGGGCAAGACCTTTGCGGTATCGGGCTTCGGCAACGTTGCATGGGGCACCATCAAGAAGGTAAACGAGCTGGGCGGCAAGGTTGTTACCATCTCGGGTCCCGACGGCTACATCTACGACAAGGACGGCATCAGCACCGAGGAGAAGGTAAACTATCTGCTCGAAATGCGTGCTTCCTGCCGCAACAGAGTTCAGGATTATGCCGATAAGTTCGGCGTTCCGTTCTTCGCGGGCAAGAGACCTTGGGAAGTTAAGGCTGACATCTATATGCCCTGCGCTACTCAGAACGAAGTTGAGCTTGCCGACGCCAAGAACATCATTGCGAACGGCGCTAAGTATTATGTAGAGGTTGCAAATATGCCTACCACTCTCGAAGCTGTTGAGTATCTGAAGGCTAACGGCGCTGTTGTTGCTCCTTCCAAGGCTGTTAATGCGGGCGGCGTTGCTGTTTCGGGTCTGGAAATGAGCCAGAACTCCATGAGATACAACTGGACTGCCGAAGAGGTTGACGCTAAGCTTCACAGCATCATGAAGAACATCTTCTCCGCTTCGATCAAGGCTGCGAACGAGTATGGTCTTGGCGACGATCTTATCGCGGGCGCAAACATTGCGGGCTTCCTGAAGGTTGCAAATGCAATGCTGTGGCAGGGTATTGTTTGATAGATATTTCAAGCCGATTATATATACCACTGTTTAAATGAAGAAAGACCGTGTATCCGATGGATATGCGGTTTTTCTTTTTATGGCATTTTGCAAGCCGCGTTCATACAATGTGGTATGACCACTTTTCGACAAAAAAGCTCCTTATCCGTATGAATAAACTTGTCCGCGGGCGGGCAATATATTCTTGAAAACAAAACCCAAAAGGAGAGATATAAAATGAGCGTACACAGAGGAGAAATATACTACGCCGACTTAAGCCCGGTCGTCGGCTCGGAACAGGGCGGGATAAGACCGGTACTTATCGTGCAGAACGACGTCGGCAACCGCCATTCCCCCACCGTGATCGCCGCCGCTATTACCAGCCGCCGCGATAAGGCAAGACTGCCCACGCATATCACCGTGACAAGCGGCGACAGCGGTCTTGCCAAGGATTCGATCATTCTTCTCGAACAGATAAGGACTCTCGACAAGCGCCGCCTGCGCGAACGCATGGGCGAGCTTGACACGGCTTCGATGGATAAGGTCGATTCGGCGCTTTCGGTGTCGTTCGGGCTTGGGGGACAGGGGTAAAAAAGAGCAGGACGGGGGAGACCTCGTTCTGTTTTTTATGCTTGAAACAGCAGGTGAAATGTGGTATAATATTATAAATGAGCAATTGTGTTTGTAGGGGCGCACTGCATGAACTGTGTTCATGTCCGTGTGCGCCCGTTTTGGGACAATGTGATATTCGCGGGCGCACACATAGGTGCGGCCCTACATGAACTTCATCATTACACAAATGCTGTTTTATTAAGAAAGGAGCAGCCCAAAATGAAAGGATACATAATATCAATAATACTTGCCTGCGCTATGCTTGCAGGCTGCGGAAAAGCTCGGTACACCGCCGAAACGACGATAGCTTCGTCTGAAACGATAACAGCGATAACAACTACTGCGGCTGTTTCCGAGCCTGCTGAGGCAGCGACAGCAGGCACTTCTCTGTATATTGACGACCCAGACGAGGAGCGTGTGCCGGGTCTCGGCTGGTCTTTTGAGGATTACGGGAAAAACGGTATCAGACTTGTGCCTATCTGTGACGACCTTGGTGGTGCAACGGGTACTTATGTCATGTCAAATGTCGTTATACTTTGCTTTACTCGCGCTGCTTCAAACAAAGAAAGATATGAGTTCATAAAGAGCAGGAGCGATATATTTGAAGGGATAATAGGTCGATCGGACGCAATCAACACTATAACCGTAAAGCTGAAAAAAACACTCACCGATAAAGAGCTTTTGACGGAAAGCGAGTATATGAACGAGGTATACGGGCAGCTTGATTCGTTTAGGAAACTTTCGCCAATAGTTATAAAGGCGTTCACAAATAAATATTACCATGTCAGCCTTGACTATTGAATAAAAGTGCGGCAGTCAACTGTATTTTTATTCGCGCTTATACTTGACAAATCACTATCAATCATGTATAATTTATATATGTCAGATCTATATGGGGTCATACCCTAAGACACATAT